>JADFYT010000034.1 GCA_015232935.1 Desulfamplus sp. | reverse complement strand
AATGGCGGTACCAGAATGAAAGTTCTTGAGCCTAAAATCGGGGAGCAGATGAGCGGTGAGGACGCTACTGGCAAAAAGATGAAAAAGAGGCCGGAGAGCGTAAAAAACTCAATTTTGGCCACACTTTGGGGCATGCACTTGAGAAGCTCGGCTCCATTGGACATGGCAGGGCGGTAAGCATTGGAATGGTTGCGGCAGCCTCTTTTTCCGTGCAAAAGGGGCTGCTTGCTGACAAAGAGTTCCACAGGATCAAAAGGGTTCTGCGCAAATTGAATCTTCCGGCAGGATTGAATGATTTTGACGATTCTGTAAGCTCTTTCAACGGTTCAATGAATAGTTCTGACAACACGCCTGACAATACTGTCAACACTCCTGGTGATTCAAACAGGTTGATAGATAATATTTTAGATGCCATGACCAAGGACAAGAAAAAGGATAACGACAAGATAAGTTTTGTTTTTCTGAATGGAATCGGTAACAGCGTTGTGGAAAAGATAACTTTTGAAGAGTTGAGAAATCTGCTGTTATCTGCCGGTATATAAAAATATCTTTTATATCTATACTCATGTTTTTTTAACCTCCTGTCGATTGAATGAATACTTAGGAGATTTTATTATGCACAGTGCTAAAAAGACAATACCGGATGAGAAAAAATATACATATTCTGATTATCTCATGTGGGAGGGTGACAGCCGCAGGTGGGAGATTATCAATGGTGAAATCTATGATATGAGCCCTGCACCGTCCAATAAGCACCAGTTTGTTATCTGGGAGATTTCAGGACAGATAAGAGATTATCTCAAAGCTGAAAACAGATCCTGTCATGGCAGAAACGCACCCTTTGATGTTCGTTTTCCTGAAGGCGTATGGGAAAAAGATAAAATAACAGATGTAGTGCAGCCCGACATACTGGTCGTATGCGACCAGTCAAAGTTTGATGATAAAGGCTGCCAGGGTGCACCTGATTTTATAATAGAGATTCTTTCACCCAATACCGCTTCCAAAGATTTTACGGTTAAGCACTCTTTATATGAAAAGAACAGAGTCATGGAATACTGGATTATCGACCCGGTCAACAAAAGCGTGATCATCTATCTTCTTGGTGAAGACGGCAGATACAGCAGACCTGCCATACATCCTGGCAAAGGCAGACTTGAAGCAACTGCTTTAAATGGTCTTGAGATTGATCTTGACGCAGTATTTGACACGCCTGTGTTTGGATCGTAACAAGGAGGAAAATCATGAGCAATATATCAAACTTGGGTTCATCAGTTGGAGGGCTTAGAAACAGAGGCGACCTTGCAGAATTTGGCAGCCTTTCAGAAAAAAGAGAGGCCTTGCAGGCTTCCCAGAGCAAGAGTCTTGAACTCTCCCTTACCACGAAGGAGGGAGATACCGTAACTTTAAGTGCTGGCTCCTTTATGGATTTTGCATCCATGTCTTATGACAAAAGCGGAAGAATATCCAATGGCTCCCAAAGTGCATCAGGCCGCATCAGCACAAGAGAGATGACTTTATCCTCAGGATCCCAGTTCTCGTTTTCCGTCAAGGGCAGTCTGAGCGAGCAGGAGATGGATGATATTGAAAATATCGTCAAGACTTTAGACGAAATTGTAAGCAAGATGTCAACAGGCGATATGGATGACGCTTTGGCAAAAGCTCTTGAGATGCAGGATGGATACGACACTGTATCCGGCTTTGAGGCGAATCTGAGCACTTCAAGTTCCTACAGCTTTGAAAAGGAGATCTCCAGAAGGGCATATGCCCAGGGTCAGGGCAATCCTGGTAGTGCTATTGGCCGTGATGGTCACGATAACCACAAGGGTGTGCTGGGCAGCGGTTTGAATCAGGATGAAAACCTGCCCGAACTACCCAAGGATTCATCCACAAGGCTTATGGACATGATGCTCAAGGAGCTTGAAAAACTTCAGGAAAAGGATCAATCTGTTCTTAGAAAAGCTGCCCAGCCTGTCGATCAATTACTTGCTCATCACATGGATCAGCTCAAAACGGCTGAAGGTAAGGAAAAGGGTGAGAATCAGGATATTCCGGGTCCTAACCAGAATGGCCTGACCGGAAATAAAAATGGCCTGAACAGAAATGATAATACTCGACTTGCAGGTACTGATGATAACAGACCAAGTGATGCACAAGAGGATATGGCGGGCAGAGACATGGAAAAAATGTTCAATGAGCTTGCCGATACAAGAAAGGCTATGGCTCAGGAGTTCCGGAAAATGATGCCGGAACCGCAGAGTTTTCGCCAGATGGCATCCTCTTTTTTTGACAATGCCTGATTCAGCTATTAAAAGTCTTGCAATTCTGCTTTGTTACCGTGAAAACACATCCTGGTTTTCATGCTTGAGGGTGGCCGAATTCCAGCGGCCGTGAAAGTTTAGAGTAAAAAGCCGGTTTTAAGCCATGACTTGTTGAACAAACTGCTTAATCCAGGTATGACATTTATTGAGTGCGGTTGATTAGTTTTTTGTCATTCGTGTGATATAAAACGGAAAAATTATGCCGGGAATGGCGATAAGGGTGCATACGATGAAAAATCCTGCCCAGCCTGCATGCCCGGCTATAAAACCTGTAGGTGCGGCCGCGATTACCCTGGGAATCCCCATAAGGCTTGATAGAAGTGCATACTGTGTTGCTGTAAATCGGCGGTCGGTCATTGAGGCCATAAATGCCACATAGGCTGCGGTTCCCATACCGCTTGTGATGTTTTCAAACGCGATAACACCGGAAAGCAGCACAATATTGTGCCCCACCACAGCAAGCCATGCAAAACAGGCGGTTGACAGAGCCTGAAGGATGCCAAACATCCACAGGCTTTTATTTATCCCGAGTTTCAACATCAGTATTCCGCCTCCAAATGTACCAGCCAGAGTTGCCCAGAACCCGAAAATTTTGACCACTGTCCCTATCTCGGTCATGGTAAATCCGGTATCAAGGTAAAAAGGAGTGGTCATGGCCGAAGCCATTGTATCACCTATCTTGTAGAACAGGATAAACAGAAGGATCAGGATTGCCCCCTCTCTTGAAAAATACTCTCTTAGCGGCTCAACCACAGCCTGGGCAATGGTTGCAGGCTGTCCTGTGACCGAGACCGGCTCGGGTGTCAGAATGACAGCCACAAGTCCGGGTACAAGGCATAACCCCATGATCAGATATACCATTGAAAACGAGATATGGTCAGCAAGTATAAGCCCTCCGCCTGAAGCAAGCAGCATACCGGCACGATATCCATAAATATACATTGAGGAGCCAAGTCCAAGCTCCTCATCGCTTAAATCCTCCCTTCTGTATGCATCAACAACAATATCCTGGGATGCACTCAAAAAGGTCACGACAAATGCGGCAAAGGCAACCATCCAGGGTGATTTGGAAGGGCTGGTTAACCCGAGTACCATAATGGCTATAATCAGCAATATCTGTGAAACCACAAGCCACCCTTTTCTTCTGCCTAAAAACGGAAGGGTAAACCTGTCAAAAACAGGTGCCCATAGAAATTTCAGGGTATAGGGGATTCCAACCAGAGAGAAGATGCCGATCATCGTCAGGTCAACTCCCTCCTTTTTCATCCACGCCTGAAGAACAGAAATAGTAAGAAGCAGGGGAACACCGCATGAAAAGCCCATTATAAGGGCAACAATCATCTTTCTGCTGAAAATAAGGCCAAAAATAATCTTTTTGCTGAAAATTCTACTCAAAACATCTCTTTTCATCTAAATGCGGCAGGATCCCCCTTCCTTAAGCCATTAGGCAAAGATAGAGAAGGAATGCCGCCCTCCTGATATTGTATATAAATCTATACCGGCTTGATTCTGAATCTATACCGGCTTGATTCGTGAAAGACCAGGGATCAGGGTTTTGCTGCTTACAACCCCGTTCAGCTGCCGCATCTTTTCATGGACAAAATTTGAAATCACCTCTGCATCGGAACTTAGCAGGTCTCTTGACAGGCGAACCTTGGCAAGCAGATCCACATCTCCATGGACGGCATGAACTTCAACAACCTCATCAAGTTCATAGAGTTTCTCAATTATCTTGTACTCGTGCTTGGCCCTTACAGTCATAAGAACAAAGGCGGTAATGCCCTGTTTCATTTCCGGATATTCAATTTCATTAAGATCTGTCATCTCATTTCTGAAATCCTCCATGGTTTCCGGTATCAGTTTGCCAAGACCAATGCCGTAATGTGCAGGCCTCTTTCTTTTCCAGTGGCCGACAGAGATATAAACATAAAGATCCGAAAGGGTTCTGTCCGGAAACTTTTCAACAATGTTGCCGCGCTTGATAATTGAGCAAAAAGGTTGATAGATTGTTTTATACCAGTCTCTTGCTGCCGCTGCAAAGGTAGGATTACTTATGATTTTTTTTGGTGCGGAAAGATTGGCTGAGGAAGGATTTGCCGAGGAAGGATTTGCCGAGGAAAAACCTCCGCTGTTTTTAAGATGATTATAATGCTCGTCTATCTGCTCAAGAAGGTTTGCATACTGCCCGACCTCTGTTAGTTTTATGCTTCTTGGCAGGCCTGTACGGTCACAGAAATCCACCATCTCCTTGTAAAGAACATTGTCCAGGGTCTCGCTCGATGGAATGAACTCTATTATGGTCGCAAGTATCTCGTCGTGATGGAGTTTTTTTGCAGCGGCAACCCTGTGGTTGCCATCCAGAACATAATACTCATCCTTGATCTGGTAGAGCTTGACCGGCGGAAGAGCCGTACCGCAACGCATCGCTTCAAGAATACCTGTAAAACGCTCTGAAGGGACTGTATTCTTAAAACGGAACTGTTCGTCAAAATCCTGATATCTGCCCACGCTGCCTGTAATCTGGCTCAGTTTTATCGTTTGGACACCACGCTCCCTGCTGTCAAAAGCACACTCTTTTTTCTGGATGTTCTCAAATGAGGCGATATCTTTTATCGCTTTGCAATCTCTCATTTCAGTATTGTCCATGTTGTGGGCGGTAAAAAAGTCACGCAGTTTCGCCATCATGGATTTCGATGATGTGGTAGCCATAGGTATTGATCACCTTTGTTGTATTAACAGTGGTTACACGTTCCTTTGGAGAGGTAAAGTGTTTATGAATGTGTCCATGAATAAAATAGTCCGGCCTGTATTTGTCAATAACCTTGCAAAATGAGCGAAAGCCCCTGTGGCAAAGATCTTCAGCATCATGGATATGTCTTGGAGGAGCATGGGTCATCACAATATCAATGCCTCTGTTCCACCAGATGGAAAACTTCATTCCCCTGATGATCTTTTGCATCTGGACTTCAGTGTATTGATTCATTCCGCCATTATACCATCTTGATCCATCAAGCCCCATTATTTTTATATTGTTGAACTTAACTATCCTGCCATGAATATCCGTGCACCCCATAGGGGGTTTAAGGTCATATCTTATATCATGGTTACCTCTGACGTAATAGAGAGGAACCCCAAGAGAGTGGAGTATGAACGACAGATATTCAGGCGGAAGATCCCCGCAGGAGAGGACAAGATCAACTCCTGTAAACAGCTCTTTGTCAAATTCTGTGTACAAAGACGGCACGACAACATCTGATATGGACAATATTTTCATATTTACCTTGCAGTTTTATGACCTTGCAATCTCCTCAGCTTCGCTTATGCAGTACATAAGGTGACGGGGAGATTTTGCATCTCCGATAAAATGAAAATCCGCCTGAGTCAAAGGTTCAAGTTTTTTGATATCCCTGATCGAGATATGTTTTTCAGATATCACAACCATGTCACATCCCTCTATGGAACATGATTCTCCGTTCTTTATATGAAACTTGACGCCACGGGCTGTAAAGCTGTCAATTGCCACATTTTTATAAAGCGTGACCCCTTTTTTCTTGAGATTTTCTCTCAGATAGTAACGGTCATTTGCCGACATCTCTTCTGCAAAGCTCTTTTTGCGGTTCAGAACATGCACCTCATTTGACCTTGCAGCAATATAATCAGCCGTGACAAGACCTGTCATACCTCCACCAAGCACAATAACTTTTTTTCCTGACAGATCCGGATCAAGGCCAACATCCTGATTGTCTGCCGCGGAGCCAACCGTTCTATCAGCCATTTTCTGATTATCCGCAAACACATCGCCTGTCGATTTGTCAGCCCTGGTATCCGCATAATGGCTATCAATCCTTTCATCAGCACTCAGGATATCCACGCTGGTTACAACATCCATCTGACTTTGGAAAAGTCCCTTTACAAGGGGCATATCAGGCATGGAACCTGTTGCCACAACAACTTTGTCAGGAGCAAATGATGTCAGAATTTTCTCGTCTATTTCCTTGCCGTACAGTATCTTGACATTTAGTCTTTCAAGCTCGTTTCTGAAAAACTCGAGGATATCACCAAGCTCGCTTCGTCCAGGTGCTTTTGCCGCAAGAGAGAGCAAGCCTCCTGAAACTGACTTCTTTTCAACAATCAGAACATTGTGGCCTCTAAGAGCAAACAGGCGTGCACAGGCCATACCCGAAGGTCCGGCTCCCATCACAAGAATTTTCTGACTCTGGTCAGGCATCTGTGCGGGTTTTTCCTCCTTGAGCTTATATTCTCTTCCAACATCCGGATTGACCACGCAAGAGCCAGGCTCTTTGGCAAGAACCGCATGGATACAGCCAAGACAGCAGCCGATACATGGGCGAATCTCGGATAGTCTGCCCTGCTGTGCCTTTAATGGCAGATACGGATCGGCAAGAAGAGCCCTTCCCATTGATACCATGTCCGCCTTTCCATCCTTTAGTATCTCGTCGGCAAGTATGGGAGTCTTTATTCTGCCGACCGTTATAACCGGAATTGAGACATGTTTTTTGACCTCCTCAGCCAGATGAACAAAACAGCCGTGTTTTGAATACATCGAAGGGATGGTAAGCTCGGTTGAGCCATATACACCGCCTGAGATATGCAGATATGCAACCCCTGCTTTTTCAAGCATCGGGGCAAGCCTGACGGCATCCTCAAGCTCCCAGCCGTTCTGGATATAATCCTTGCCGTTCATCCGGATACCAACGGGAAATTCCTTTCCGACCTTTTTTTTGATATCTTCAATGATTTCAAACAGAAAGCGTGTCCTGTTCTCAAATGTTCCGCCATACTGATCCTGCCTGATATTGGAGTTTTCAGACATGAACTGGTTTATCAGGTATCCGTGAGCCGCGTGAATCTCCACAAAATCAAATCCCGCATCCCTGCACCTTCTGGACGCACTGCCAAAACATTGTACAAGCTCCTTGATCTCCGCAACTTCAAGGGCTCTTACCTCTCCTTTTACTACCGCAGGAGCAGGAATGGCAGACGGTGCAACCTTTTGTGGAAGGTATGACTGGCGACCGCCGTGCATGAGCTGAACCCCGAATTTGACCCTGTTCATGGACGATCCGGCAATATTTGAAGCAGACTTATCTGGATTTGAAGAAAATTTATCTGGAGTAATGTTTGAGACATCAATATCCGATTCAGGTTCACCAATTGCCTTTACAGCCTGAACCATCTTTGCAAGAGCCGGAATACAGCTATCCTCATACATTACAGGCAGATCAGGAAGCTCCTGGCCACCTGGATGAACACTTCCTCCCCCGACAAGCATCATGCCAACGCCCCCCTTTGCCCTTTCAGCAAAGTATTGCGTTAGCTGATCCGTGACATGGCAATTTTCATCCACGCCAAAATTGATGCTCATGGCAGACATCATAAGTCTGTTTTTTACATGCATATTACCAATTTGAACCGGAGTAAAAAGATGGGAAAAAGTGGTCATGGTTTTCATTGTCCTTATCATTGATCAAGATTTGTTTTTAGCATTAAAGAGTCTCAATCAAGCATTACAGTTAGCAAAACAGGTTGTGTTATCTATATCCATTCCCCAGACTCGTATTTCATGCCATAGCGGTTTTTTAGCTGGTCGAAAAGTTTTTCTGATATTGGTCGCATCTCCAGATCAGAATGATACGCAAAAAAATTTCCGCTGGCATCTGTATATAAAGCCAGGATACCGTTGGTTTTGTGCTCTTTAAGATAGCAGTTCAGATATGTTGTGCTGTAAAAATTAGACAGCGGTGTGCCGGGGGGAGATGATTTTTTATTTAATGGATCCTCTTTTTGACTCTGTTTGAGCACAACTTCAACCCCGTTTTGTTTTTGAGGCGTTTTGTCCGCCTTCTGCTTTTGTGAATTATCGTCACCCTTTTGCTCTTGAGGCACCTGGCTTTTTTGTTTTTCAGCCACTTCAGCCTCTATCTGCTTCCCGGATATTTCGCCCTCTATCTTGCTCTCAGTCTGCTTTTGTGGCACTTCGCCCTCTATCTCGCCCTCGGTCTGCTTTTGCAATTCACCCTCTTTTTGTTCTTTTTCTGGCTCATCGCTCTTTTTATGCTGTGGTGGCTCTATGGATATATCAGTATCGTTTTGGGAAGATTGAGATCTGGCATGACGCACTGAGGTTTTTCGATCAAATGGGGCAGTACCGCTTTTTTGCTTACCACCTTTAAAGAGTGGAATTATAATCATGAATATAACCAGTGAGCAGATCATTGATGCGAAAAGCAATATCACAACACCCAGAAAGGTGCTTTCTATGTACCTGTCCAGAGCTGAACCAAATCCAAGGAATATTATGATGGCAACACCGAAAAAATATCCAAGATAGTCAATGAAGCTTAGTGCGGCACTGTCAGATCGCATTTTTTTTTCTTCCAGGCTCTTTTGCAATTTGCTGTCTTCGAGTATGTTTTCCACAATGCCTATTTCCGCGACAGCTTCCTCAATTGAACATCGAAACCAGTTGTTTCCCTCCTCCTGCTTTGCCAGACGAGCCTTGAGAATCTTCTCAAACTCAGGCGGATCTTCCACAAGGAGCTTGTATTTTATAACGTAAGGGTATGGAGATTCACTATAGCTCATTTCCATAGGCCTGTATGAAGGGTCTTTCATGGTATAACTGACATTGACTATGTCAGGCATCGCCTTGTTTGTCATTATGTAAACCCACCCCTTCATAGCTCTTTTGCTCCCTTGAATACCTGTTGTTGACCTTAAAAGGAAAATCTGGTTACACGCGGTCAGTGCCAGTCAGTCTGTCTGTTTGTCTCTTTGTTTGTCAGTCAGCCAGTCAGTCTGTCTGTTTGTCTCTTTGTTTGTCAGTCAGCCAGTCAGTCTCTTTGTTTGTCAGTCTGTTTGACACGGGCATAATATTAATATTACACAAAAATTTTAAAAAAACCAACTTGTTGTATTCAAAATTCAAGCATCATAAATTCTTCTTTTGTAATCCCCTCAACTCCCGGTGGACGCACAGAGATATCATGGCAGTCTGATCCTCCAGTCACGACAAGACCATGTTTTTCCGCCCAGCCTCGAAGTATCTTCCTGTGAGCCTCAATATGCCCCGGGTAGTTGATTTCAAGCCCTCTGATACCGGCGGATAAAAAACTCGGCAGCAATCTTTCAACAATCTCAATGGGAGGATGCACCTCCTTGTAGTGTCCGCCGCCCGGAAATGATCCCGCAGCCGGATGGGCAAGAACCATCAAAAGAGATGATTTTTTTGTAAAACCGCTAATGTTCTCAACGAATTGACTTAAACTGTCAAGATCAATTCCGGATGGAAGATACGCGGGACTGTCATTGCCAATGATCTGGTTTACAATATCAGGGTTATCAATTCCATGCTTTTCAGTCAGGGCAAGAGCAAAATGGCGTCTGGTGACAGTATTGCTGTATGAGGCGACCTCTTCAAAAGTGAGTAATCTTTCAAGAAATGGAGTTTGAACAGCAAATTCTTCCGTAGAGATTTTTTGTAATGGAGTTTGAACAGTAGATTCTTCTGTAGAGATTTTTTGTTCAGGTTCAGGTTCAATTTTTTGTTCAGTTTCAGACTCATTTTTAGATGCGGGTCTGGCCAACAAAGTAGAACTGGATTCAGGTTTGGATTCAGGCCCGAAAAACTTGTTGATCTCCTTGACTCTTGCCCTTACCAGATCATCTCCCCTGCCCTTGCTCAAAGTGGCATTCAATGACTGCATAAACGCAGAGTCTCCCAGCAGTTCAGGATGAAAATAGCTTAAAACATGCAAGGTTCCGGTAAAAAAATCCTCCTTGAAGCGTACCGATATTTCAATGCCAGGTATAACCTGAATGCCTCTTTTTTTACCCTCGGCCAATGCTCTTTCAAGCCCCTTGTCTGTATCGTGGTCAGTGACTCCTGCGACCTTGATCCCAAGAGCCGCCATTTTGCGAATCAGCTCTTCTGGAGAGAGATCACCGTCAGACGCTGTGGTATGATTGTGCAGATCAGCGTATATTTTTTTATTTCCAGCAAATGTGTTCAAGATATGTTTTCTCCATGTATGAGTTTGCTCCATGTATGAGTTTGCTCCATGTATGAGTTTGCTCCATGTATGAGTTTGCTACATGTATGAGTTTGCTACACGCAAGTTATCATTTTTCATCAATAACCGCTGAGATAGCCACCAGCAAATCCTTGCTCTCCTGTTCAATATTTCTGCTCATAAGCAGAGCTTTTTCCATATTCCCTTTTTTTGCGGCAAGTTCTATCTCATAAGCCAGACTGTATAGCTTCAGAGCCGAGCAATTGCCGGCAAAACCCTTGATAGCGTGAATCTGTTTTTTAACCTCCTCAATATCATTTTTATCTGCTGCGGAATTAAATGTCTTGATATACCCTGGTAATGTTTTAGGAATGATTTTAAGGAGTTGATCCATCACATCCTCGTTTCCACCGACTCTATCGAGAAAATCCTCTTTGTCAAATATTTGTACCGAGTCATAAGGTGCTTGATCAGAGGTCGAAGATATTGTCGGGGCTACGGACTCCGGAGATATCAGAGTTTCCGTTAATACAGGAATTGATGCTGTTGCCGTCACAGTCGGGATTGTTGATTTGTGGAAAGTGCCGGAGCCATGACTGCCATCACTGTCATTACTTTCATCACTGTCAGAATGTTCAGCCTGGTAAGCAGCCATAGATTTTCTGATATGACTGTAAAGGACATTGCGTAATTTTTCCGGATCAACAGGTTTGGAAATATAGTCGTCCATTCCGGCGGCAATGCAGTTCTCCCGATCCTGTGGAGTTACATTGGCTGTCATGGCAATAACAGGAATCTTGAAATTTTCACTCCTTATTATTCGTGTTGCTTCAAGACCGTCCATTTGTGGCATCTGCATATCCATTAGAACAAGATCATACGGCTTTTGACGGACTGCGTCCACAGCCTCTTGTCCGTTGCAGGCCAGATCAGGAAAAATCCCCAGCCTGTTAAGCATGATAACAGCCAGCTTCTGGTTAAACTCATTATCCTCAGCCATGAGAACACGAAGTCCTGAAAGTTGGGAATCTGAAACAAATACCTTTTCACCAGCTTCAAACACAGATTCCTGAACATCTTGCCCTTCTTCAAAAACAGCATTGAACATAAATGTTGTCCCTTTGTCCTGTTCGCTTTCAACCCAAATGCTGCCTCCCATAAGCTCTATAAACTGTTTTGAGATTACAAGCCCAAGGCCTGTTCCCCCGTATTTTCTGGTTGTAGAGGAATCTGCCTGTGAAAAGGGCTGAAACAGACGACCCAGATGATTTTTGGGAATACCGATTCCGGTGTCTGATATCTTGAAAACCAGAAGATTTCCTCTCTGTTCGTTATTATCCGCATTTTCTCCATTTATTCTCTCATGTCTTTCATCCTCTTTCTGATTGCTCACAGTTATGGTTATTTCGCCTTTTTCAGTAAATTTGACGGCGTTGTTAACAAGATTGAGAATAACCTGGCGAAGCCGGTTGGGATCGCCTTTGATAAAACGTGGCACGTCATCATCAATATAGCAATCAAGTGCGAGTCCCTTTTCAGAGGATTTTATCTTGAGCATGTCGGTTATTTTCCCAAGCAGTTTTTCAAGATCAAAATCAACTGATTCAAGTTCTATCTTGCCGGCCTCTATTTTGGAGAAATCAAGTATATCCTCAATGAGAGACAAGAGTATTTCGGAAGAGTGAAAAATCATTGCCGCGTATTCTCTCTGTTCCCCTGTCAGATCGGTCTCTCTTATGAGTCTGCTCATGCCTATAATAACGTTCATCGGGGTTCTGATCTCATGGCTCATGTTAGCAAGGAATTCTGATTTGGCACGGGTGGCAGACTCAGCGGCCTGTTTGGCTTTGTTCAGTGTCTCTTCATCCTCTCTTCTTTCAAGTTCGCTTGCGGCACGTACAGATACAATTCTTAGTAGATTTTCAGAAAGTCGAAGCTCTTTCACGGGTTTTCTGCCAATAAGAGATATCAGGCCTATGGATTTTCCTGTTGAACTAAAAAGCGTGGTTCCAAGATAGCTCCTGGCGGCCATCTCCCGCAGCAGAGCATTCTCAGGGAAGAGGTCGAGAACTCCATCTGAAAAAGAGCAGACGTTTTTATCTGCCGCGTCTTTGCAAAAAGTCTCCTTAAGGGTATATGGAATCTCTTTCTCAAACCTGCCGTCAATGTAGATAGCCAGATGCCTTGCGGACAACGTTTCATCCTCAAGCCTGTCTATACAGACAAAATCCATTGCCAGCTTCTTTGAAAGGTATTGTGCCAGAGAGTTAAAAAAATTATCGCTGGCTTTCACATAATCATACTGCACCATGAATAACATGGCATCTTCGATCATGTTGCGTTGATGAATCTCTTTTGCAAGCCGCCTTATCCAGAACACGCTTATTCCTATAATGAGAATGGAAACACCGCCTATTCCAGCCACCCATCTTAGAAAAACCGACCAGTCAGCCTGATATTGAAAACGGACAGGCATCCATTTATAATGAATTTCGTCATGTTCCCGCTGTGATACCGAGTAGATAGCCTTATTTAGAATTCCTGCGAGTTCCGGGAAACCGCTTCTGACTTTAAATCCAAACTTCAAATCATTATACCCTGCATTACCCGCAATCTTAAGGTTGGCAATACCCTGATTATGAATCA
>JADFYT010000349.1 GCA_015232935.1 Desulfamplus sp. | reverse complement strand
CTCTTGCCATTTCCGGATGTGTAATTCTCGGGGTTGCCGGCAGTGAGATCAAGATTGACGTAATAGGTATTCTTCTGGCTGCCGGTGCGGGGTTTGGATACGCGGTCTCTCTTGTAGGGAGTAAAAAGGTTATTGAGGGGAGATCTCCAGCAATTGGTATCGCAATAATTTTGTGCGTGGGAGCACTTCTTGTTACGCCAAAGCTGATGGCCGAAGATTTGACTCAGGTTATGACCCGTAACGGACTTGCGGTAATACTCTATCTTGGCCTGATAGCTACAGCTACGCCATATCTGCTTCTTGCAACAGGGCTTTCAACGGTGCCTGTTTCTCATACTTCAATAATAATGCTTGCAGAGCCTCTTACAGGTTGTCTTTTGGGTGTACTTCTTCTTGGAGAGCAGTTTACCCTTACATCGGCTGCTGGTTCATTGTTGATCTTCTGCGGTCTTGTAATCATATCGATTGGAAAGAACAAAGAGTATCAACCAGCCTCTTAAAAGGTAGCAGCCAGCTTCGTAAAACATAGCAGCCAGCCTGGTAAAAACAAAAATCCTCTATCCAAAGGTATATGTGGATAGAGGATTTTTGTGAAGTGATTTTTGCAACCTGAAAAGAGTTGGCCTTTTTATATTGATTTTACAGTCAGAACAGGGCAGTGGGCTTCCAGAATTATATATTGAGCATTGGAGCCAAAAACCAGTTTTTTCACTTTTGACTCTTTTTGTATTCCGTAGATAATTTCATCAACAGCCTTTTCCTTGGCAAATCGTACAACATCCTCTCCTGGCGTAAGCCCCCTGATAAGAACATGAACTTCACACTTGACTCCCTGCTGATCAAAGGCCTCTTTATGGTAATTGAGTTTTTTCTCAACTTCGATAATCTCTTCTTGTGGGGCATCAGAATCACATGTTTTTAAAAGAAATACAGAAGCACCAGACTGTTTAGCCTTTTTAAGAGCCAGATCCATCACTGCTGATGTTCTGACATCGGTGTCATAGCTTACTAAAATTTTCATAATTATTTTCCCTCATATATCATTTTTAAAAGCCATTAAAATAACAGATAGGGGATATTTCCCATTTATGTTGTTAAATGTCAAGCCCAAAAGGGGGCGGGAATACAACGCAGGAACGCTCCCTGCCTGATTGAAACTAAACTGTACCCTCATCAACGATTTCAGCAATATCCTTTACAGGAATCTGGCGGTCGGTCTCCATGATTCCATCGTTGAGCATTGTTGTACAGAACGGGCATGATGCACATACCATGGATGCTCCGGTTGCAACAACCTCCTTTGCACGGACATTATTGATACGCTGACCAAGTGTCTCCTCCATGAACATTCTTGCACCGCCTGCTCCGCAGCACATCCCCTTTGACAGGTTTCTGTCCATCTCAAGAAGTTTGCCGCCACTGTTGACTTCTGTAAGAATCTGCCTTGGTGCTGTGTAGATATTGTTCCAGCGTCCAAGATAGCAGGAGTCATGGAATGTTATATCTCCAAAGTTTTTATTGCTGGATACAAGTTTTCCCTGTTTCATGAGTTCAAGAATATATTCTGTATGGTGAGCAACCTTAAACCTTGCTCCAAACTGAGGATATTCATTCTTTATTACATTATAGCAGTGGGGGCATCCTGTCAGGATCATTGAGGGTTTGTACTGATTCAGAACCTCAACATTCTGCTGGATAAGCATATGGGCAAGATACTCATTTCCCGCACGCCTTGCCATGTCACCATTGCAGCTCTCCTCAGGCCCAAGAATCGCAAAATCGACTCCCGCCTTCTGCAGAACCCTGGCAGTTGCCTGTGCAATCTTTTTGCCCCTGTCATCAAAAGAGCCCGCGCAGCCTACAAAATACAAGACTTTGGCATCCGGGCGATCCGTCATCAGGGGCACAGCCATACCCTTGCTCCAGTCTGCCCTTGTGTCTGAGCTAAAACCCCAGGGGTTTGACTGATTCTCAAGGTTGGTAAAGGTCTCCTGCATTTCTGGTGGAAAATTTGCCTCCATAAGAACCTGGTTTTTTCTGATCTCAAATATGAAATCAAGATGCTCGTTGCTGACAGGACAGACATCTTCGCAGGATCGGCAGGTGGTGCACGACCATAGCACATCATCAGTTATTTCAGAGCCCTCTCTCATTATAGGCAGAATAGTGTCCCTGTTCTTGCTTGGTTCAGGAAGCGAGGCCATTGTAAGAAGAGCTTCAGACTGATCAAACAGATCAATCTTGAAATCATGGATGATTTTCTTGGGTGACAGAGGTTTTCCTGTGCCGGCAGCAGGGCAAAGCTCTTCGCAACGTCCGCATTCGGTACATGCATAGAGGTTAAGAACATTGTGCCAGTTGAACTCACTGACCTTTGCAAGACCAAAAGATGTGGACTCCTCATTTTCAATATCTGTTTTCTGTATGGCCTTTTCAACTTCAAGGCGTTTGAAGAATACATTGGGTGCGGCAGCCAGAAGATGGAGATGCTTGGAACCTGGAATATAGATAAGAAAACCAAGAATGGTGCCTATATGGATATAATAAAACAGCTCGGACGCAAAAAGAAGCATGCCATATGAAAGGTGCTTGAGTCCCAGAACCGATGCAATAAGCCCTGAAACAGGAAAGAGATCCTTATAAAGAGCCAAAGATGCCAATATTGCCGGATCAGAAGCTCCGGTTGCCACTGCCGCTGCCGGAACAAGGCTTTGGAGGGCATTGATAAAATGAAACGAGATGATGATAACACAGGTAAAAAGGATAATCAGGTTGGCATCTCTTCCCATTGTCAGATAGTCAGGTTTGATTACAAGCCTT
>JADFYT010000348.1 GCA_015232935.1 Desulfamplus sp. | reverse complement strand
TCCTCATCTATTGATCCTGATAATAAACACCAAAACGATACAGCCCCAACCTTTGATAAAAAAATATCTCAAGAGGCGAATGACAGTCCTCCTGATATGATGGATGATCTATCCGGGCTTGTTGACGATGATCATTTCCATGCTGATAAGGATAAAAAAGAGATCGACCTGGACGATCTTTCGGCTCTGATTGATGACGAACCAGTCCATTCGTATCAGAATGCTCCAGACAGCAAAATAGATGAACAAGATGAGCTGAATCTTATGGATGATCTATCCGGGCTTGTTGACGATGAGTTGTCTTATCTTGCTGAAGGTATTCATGACATTGATCTGGATGATCTGTCTGCTCTTATTGAAGATGATCCATACAACAAGCCTCAAAGCAATACAGCTTCTCAAAATACCGCAAATGATAAAACAGATGAACTGGATGATCTTTCCGCACTTGTTGACGATGATTCGGATGATAATCTTGTTCCTGAAATATTAGACAGTGATGTAGATGACCTTTTGTCACTTATTGATGACGATACTCCAGGACTAATGACTCAAAAGTTGTCTGACAAAGAGAGCCTGGAAGATGATGGCATGGATGATCTGTCCGCTCTTATTGATGAACCATCAACTGATCTGGCTCTTGGCAATTTAGACAGTGACATTGATGATCTTTCATCTTTAATAAGTGATGATACCAAGGATTTACTGCCCAAAAATTTATTGGATCAAGAGATCCCTGAAGATGATGTCATGGATGATTTGTCCGCTATCATTGAAGAAGACGACATTCCGTTGCCGCCTAAAATCCAGAAACCTCAAGCATCATTGGAAAAAGATTTTGAACAATACAAATCTGAAGTCATAAATATTATTATAAAGTTAAGAAAAGAGGGTCATGATGTTGATAAAACTACTGAATTGCTGAACAGCGAAGGCATTAGAACACTATCTGGAAAAGACAGATGGACTACCAAGATGATTGCAAAAATATACGCATTTATAGAAGCTGCCGAGAAATAAAGATATCCCGCATATCCTTTTCAAAAGCTGTACAGAGTATGTATAAAAACCCGCAAGATCAAATCAAGGAAAAGCCGGCATGAAAGAAACTTCGGAAAAAGAGAAACAAAAAGAGTTTACATTAAACCAGAGAGAGGGAAAATATCTTACCTTTTCCCTTGCTGGTGAAGAGTACGGCATAAGCATACTTCAGGTAAAGGAGATTATTGGAATGATGCCAATAACATTGGTACCCAGAACTCCTGATTTTGTCAAAGGTGTCATTAATTTAAGAGGTAAAGTTATACCAGTAATAGATCTAAGACTCAGATTTTCAATGACCGAGGGTCAATACACAGAAAGAACATGTATTGTTGTTGTTGAAATAACAACAGATCATGGAGAAATGATTATAGGAATTGTTGTGGATTCTGTATCTGAAGTGCTTGGCATAAAAGAAGAAAACATTGAAGACTCACCTTCGTTTGGCACAAACCTTGATTCAGAATATATACTTGGAATGGCAAAGCTCGAAGGCGGTGTTAAAATTCTGCTTGATATTGACAAGGTACTCTCCTCAGGCGAAATATCAATGCTTGAACAGAGCAGATAACAGTGTCCTGGAAATTGTACATTGCAGAGTGTCTGCATATCAACGCATGAGGATCAATTCATGCTTCCTGATAGATATCCCGAAAGATCTAATGAGACAAATCTAAACCCCTGATCTCTAAAAAACGGTATTATTTTATTTCGCATATCATGCTGTGCCATTTGTGGAATAAAGTGATTTGGGCACTCTATTCTGGCCATATCGCTGTGGCAACGCACACGAACCCCATAAAATCCAAGCTCAATCAAAAAATACTCACAGGACTCTATCTTGTTGAGTTTTTCAACTGTAATGGCTTCCCCATATGGAATACGGGTTGCAAGACATGATTGAGACGGCATGTCCCAGGTAGAAAGTCCCATCTCTTTTGATGCTATCCGAACATCATTCTTGGCAAGTTGAGCCTCAACCAGAGGGGAAAAAATACCCATCTCTTCCGCAGCTTTAAGACCGGGCCGGTAATCATCAAGATCGTCCATATTAGCTCCGTGAGCAAGAGTGTCAAATCCAAGCTCCTTTGCCTTTGCTTTTAACGCACCAAAAAGTTCCTGTTTGCAAAAATAGCATCTTTCTACGGGATTTGCGACTATTTCAGGGTTAACCATAACATCTACTTCAACCATGACATGCTTGATACCTATATGTTCTGCAATGTCAATTGACATTTGCAGTTCATGCCTGGACTGCAAGCATGAGACAGCCGTCAGGGCGACGACAGCGTCTCCATAAACCTTTCTGGCTGTTGCTGCAAGAAAAGTGCTGTCAACGCCGCCGGAAAATGCAACGGCAAAAGCTTTGCTATTTTTCAGTATTGCATACAATCTATTCATCATGGATGAAAGCCAATTAACAAAGTGTTTACAAGAAAACAATTATTGTATATATGTTTTAGGCAAATTTTAATTACATTTAAATAATTTATCTGAAACAAGCTGTCAAGTTCCGCAAGTGGAACTTTTCAAATCATGACCACTGCATGATAAGACTGCTAAGAAATTATCATTTATAAAGGGGAAACATGGCACCAGCAAAGAAAAAAAATACCAGAAAAAAAAAAAACACAAAACAAAAAAAAAAAAAAAAAAAAAAAACAAAAAAAAAAAACAACAAAAATGAATAAAAAAAAAAAGTACATAAAAGAACAAAAAAAAAAAAAAAAAAGGCATGATATTCAGGACGTATGAGTGAAGTTAGTGTGTTTTGGAATAGTA
>JADFYT010000347.1 GCA_015232935.1 Desulfamplus sp. | reverse complement strand
AAATAAAAATCACGGTTTGATATCTTTAAGATTATTATTTCTGATTTTCATGTTCCAGGAGAATTTTGTGTTCTCAGAGCGAGAAAATCAGAAAAACCTGTCAGGTTATGACTTCGACCTTGCCAAAGGCCAGGCTAAAAACAGATAATATATCAGGAGAAGAATAATGGATAATAAAAAAATAGTTAACCAGGTTATTGATTTTCAGAAAAACATGTTTGACAGCTCATTTGCAATGTTAAGCAACATTCAGGATCAGGGCGAACAGATTATCAGCAAGGCCATTGAAAAGAACCCGCTGATCCCGAACGATACTCTTAAAGTATGCACATACTGGATGGATCTTATCAAGAAAAACAGAAAAAATTACAAATCCTATGTAGATACCAATTTTGTCAAGATCAAGGATGTGTTTAAAGTAGATGAGCCCGCAAATGAAGCCGCGCCCAAAAAACCCTGATAAAACAGGAAATTAAAAGAATTGATTCGCAAGAGAACCGGAAAGTTGCCAGCATCCTGACAAATAAAATAAAGATGCTGGCTTTTTTTGTATTTAAATCCGCGTAAGGAGTGCCCAATGAATATTGTTGCTGATAAAAATAATCCCCTTGAAAATATCTGTGCAAAGCAGCTCTCAAGTTCAGATCTTATGAATATGCTTTCCAGTTCAGGCGTTTGCGAATTATTGCCCGAACCAGATCTGTTTTTTGAGCATCTTAACGCTGCCAACAATCTGATTACAGGCATTAGCAAATACAATAGTGATTTTTTTATTCCGTGGCTTACATCCACCTTTTATTTCAGCAAGGCTGAGTTATCAGGAAAGCACAAGGATTCTCCCCTGGAACAGTGGAGTGCCTATATGAAACTGCTTGATTTCAATATGGAGCTTTACTCCCGATACCACTCAGGCAGCCTGGGTGCTCTGGAGGATTTTTGCAAGAAAGAGTCAAAAAACTGGTGTGACGCTATCTACAATACCCTTTGCCAGCGTGATGGTGAAAAGATAAACGATTTTTTACGTCGCCAGTTTGATATGATTAATGGCGTAACCAGGCTTTTTCCTCAAGCCATTAAAGATATTGAACCGGAGTACGGATTTCACTTTGAAAGGGGCAACCAGCAACCCTTTGAGCAGACAGACCGCTTTCTTGTATATCGGGTTCAACCATCTGACAGCGATATTAAAACAGATGAGACCTCCAAGCCTGTTCTGATAATCCCGCCGTTTGTGCTTGGCAGCAATATCCTCGGGTTTCTGCCCGGGGAGAGCAGAAGCTACGCGCACTGTTTTGCCAATCAGGGTATTCCCACATATATCCGCCTGACAAGAGATATCAGCACCACCCCTGCCTTTCAGGTGATGACAATGGAAGATGACGCTATGGATACCCGTTTTTTCTGTGAGAAGATAATGGAAAAACATGGACCAAAGGTGACTCTTAACGGATATTGCCAGGGAGGCTACAGTGCTGTCTGCAATATTCTTTCAGGCGAGCTTGATTCTGTTGTTGATGCCCTTATAACCTGCGTGGCACCAATGGATGGCACAAGAAGCAAGGGGCTTGGACATTTCTTGAATAGCCTGCCGCCAAGGTTCAACAACTTGATGTATGGTACAAAGACTCTTCCCAATGGCAACAAGGTCGCTGACGGAAACCTGATGGGTTGGGTTTACAAACTCAAAAGCATTGAACATGAAGCTCCGATAGTCTCTTTTTTCAGGGATATGTTCATGGTAGCCAAAGCGGAAAACACATCAACCAAACTGAGCAAGACAGCATTGGCTTTAAATTACTGGCTTCAAAATGAACGAACAGATATTCCGCTTGCCATCACGGGAATGAGTTTTGCGTCATACAATATTGCTGTCGCAGAAGACGGAACCTTGCCTGTAACCATGTTTGGCAGAACTCTTAATTTCAAAGCAATTGAAGCAAAAAAAATTCCCTGGCTGCTATGTTATGGTGAAAATGATGACCTGGTGGAGAAGGAGACAGCCCTTGCACCGCTTGATTTCATAAAGGTTGAGACAACCCCGTTTCCAAAGGGGCATGTGGCTATTGCCACATCATGGTCTCACCCTGAATCAGCATACGCACTTCATACAAGGTTTGGCAAAAACAAGGAGTATCGGGGGCCGGTAAGATTTCAGATGGATCTCAATGAGGGATTGAAGGTTAATAAGTGATGTTCGCTCTCATGATTGACATTATGACATCATAACGCTATGATTTTATCAAACAATATTTGGAGGTAATTATGGTGTCATTATCAAAAAGGTCAACAGTTTATCTTGATCCTGCTATTCATCAAGCTTTAAGAATAAAATCCATTGAAACATCACGTTCAATGTCAGAACTCATCAATGGAGCCTTAAAAGATTCTCTAACAGAAGATCTTGAAGATTTGGCAGCATTTGAAGAGAGAGCAGATCAGCCTTTAATCAGCTACGAGCAAATGATCAAGAGGCTTAACATGCACCCCTGAACCCAACGTTACGCGAAATTTAAAAATGGTTACGAATCATCAAAAAGTTCAGGATACAACTCCTTTGAACATTTGGGGCAGATGCCGTGGCTGAACTCAATCCCTGAATTCTCTTTAAGATAACCTTCAAGCTGTTGCCAATACCCCTCATCATCCCTGATCTTCTTGCAGTTGCAGCAGATAGGAATTATCTCCCTGAGAGTTTTTATCTCATCCAGAGAATTTGAAAGCTCCCTGTTCATATTCTCAAGGCGGATATTTTTTTCCTCAAGCTCCTGTCTGAGACGCCTTAATGTCAGGTGTGTTTCAACTCTGGCAAGAACCTCCTCTATCTG
>JADFYT010000346.1 GCA_015232935.1 Desulfamplus sp. | reverse complement strand
ACATAAAATCCGTTTCCGGGTTCTCCCTCATTAAATATGATCTCTCCTTTTTTACATGCTCTTCTTTGTGCAATTGAGGCAATGGTGTTGAGATACTCCTCCTCAAGCCCGTCAAAAAGCGGGGATCTCTTTAGTATTTTCAATATCGAATCCATTTTGAAATTTTAACTCCCGGTTTTTGTCAAGATTTCATAAATGTCAATTTGACTTTTCGCTGCCGAGGTCCGTCAAATTCGCAAAAGAAAACAGCCTGCCATGTGCCAAGTATCAATTTTCCGTTTTCAATTGGAACAAACTCGGATGTTCCTACAAGGGTTGTTTTCAGATGTGCGGCAGAATTTCCTTCCATATGCTGGTAGCTGTTTTCCCAGGGGATCAACTGATCAAGAGTTTTTGAGATGTCTGACCTGACATCAGGATCGGCGTTCTCGTTGATCGTTATTGCAGCGGTTGTGTGCATGGAATAGATATGAACAAGACCCGCCGTAATGCCTGTTTCCATTAGAGCGTTCTCTATTTTTCTTGTAATATCAACCATTTCGCTTCTCTTGTTGGTTTTTACATTGATAATCATGATTTTCTCCTGCAAGTTTTTAACAGAATTTGCTGGCGGAAAGTACCACCAGGCAGCCACGACTGCAACTGCAAACAGTGTATAAACAAGAATAAACACCCATGAAGGAGCATCATAAAACAGAATTTTTTGCAACCAGTGCTCTATAAATCCGGTGTCGTATGTGTCAATACCTGCTCTGGATCTAAGCCAGATCTCAAGTGTTGTAAGCGGGCAAACAACCCCCAACCATGATTGTGCTACAACTGCGGCAATAGCTGAGATGTGTGCAAGGCGAAACCACAGAGCGTTTACCCAGCCCCAGCGAAAAACATTGCCGGCAATTATTAGAACAAGGCCCCCAACCACAAACAGTACAACAGAAAAGTGCAGGATGAGTACCACATCTGCAAGCAATGTGTAATATGATGCCATAAAAAATCAGACAATTCCATCTTCAAAAATGGGTTTGTCGCGAAGTACCCTCTCAGGGCTGAATATTGAAAGATCAAGCACATGAGCACTTTTTGTGATCAGCTCTGTCATGTAACGCCCCACAGCCGGACCTTGCTGCAAACCGTGGCCTGAAAAGCCGTTTGCAAGATAAAAACCCTTAAGATCAGGCCACTCGCCAAGAATCGCATTCGCATCCAGTGTGCTCATGGCATATAGACCTGCCCAGCCTTTTACAAGTTTGAGAGACTCAAACACAGGAGCAAATTCATACAGCTCACCCCATAAAAGCTCAAATCTCTCCTGATCCCAGGAAAAATCAAAGCCTACAGGATCCTCTTCCATGGATTTGCCAAGCAAAAGCAGGCCGCCGGTTTCAGTTCTGAAATAAAAGCCTGATGGCAAAATTGTCAGGGGCAGAGGGTAGGGCACCTTGAATTCAGGCTCAACCGCAAAAACCTGACGCTTTACCGGCTCAACCGGAAGTTTTATACCCGCTGTTGCCGCAACTCTGGCGGCCCATGCACCAGCACAGTTGATAACCTTTGATGAGTTCAGAGTCAGGCCGGAAGCAATCTTTACACCTTGAACAGAGCATGAATCCTGTTTTATATCCTGAAGCATCTGCTTTGTACCAGCAGTTTTTTTCTTCACACCCTCAATTGTACCTATATCAGTTATAAGTTCAACCACCTCATCCTGGATAAATTCAGCCCCAAGGGATTTTGCCTTTGCCTTATACCCCATCAGCACTGAATATGCATCAAAATGGCCATCTTCAGGGCCAAATGTGCCGCCTACAATTCCATCAAGATTGGTGTATATTGGATATTTTTCCTTTATCTTTTCAGGAGACCACCACTCAATGGCACAACCAAGCTCTTTTTGCATGGCAAAAGCTCTTCTGGCAGAAGGTTCTGCGGTTTCATCATAAAGAAAAAGATTTCCTTCCCTTCGGTAAAATATTGCTGGTTTAACACCATCAATTGCCATCTCCTCTTCAAAATTTTCCAGTACCTTGAATGCGTACTGGGAAATCTGTACATTTTCCTTGAGGCTGAATTGAATTCTGGCATTTACCATGGATAGTGCAGTCGATGCCTTTTCATAACTCAAGTCTCTTTCAACCACAGCCACCTTCATGTTTTTATCTGCTTTCATAAGATAGTATGCTGTAGAAGAGCCCATGATTCCACCACCAATAATTATAACATCGTAAGTCCTGCTGGTCATAATGTGTCCTTTTTTTGAAATTGCCGCAAATGAAAAGCTGTTGTCAATGACTCAATCGATTTTTGATTAAAAATTTGATTTTATTTGAAATCAAATATCAGTCATATAATTGCCTGTCAAGTTCATACTGATTGCCTGTCAAGTTCATATCTGATATGGTACCGCATCATGTGGGAATGATATACCATGCCATGATCCATAGTCAAAAACAACACGATAACCGGCACGGCCGGAGCGGGATATTGGCTCTCGGCCACAACAAATAATGAAAGTCATATAATCAAGGCTATTTAAAGAGGCTTTCACATAAACAACAAGAAATTAAAGTGAAATAAAAAATATGCTTGAAATAGGAAGTTTTAATGATTTGATTGTCCAAAGGGAAGTCTCTTTTGGTTTTTATTTGAACCCCAAGGAAGATGAGGTGCTTCTTCCTTTAAAATATGTGCCCGAAGGAGGCTTGAAGCCAGGCGATACCATAAGGGTGTTTATCTATACAGATTCCGAGGACAGGCCAATTGCAACCACGTTGACACCCACAGCGGTTGTTGGCGATTTCGCATTCCTTGAGGTAAAGGATACAGCCTCTTTTGGTGCGTTTTTAGAGT
>JADFYT010000345.1 GCA_015232935.1 Desulfamplus sp. | reverse complement strand
GTTTAGGACGAACAGTATTTTTCATAATTATCTCCAGAATTTTTTTAACATTTAACGGTTGTTAATTCACACGATTCGCAATAATATGCCTGACCGATTAATTTACGCTATTACAATTTTTTTGCAACCATTTAAATCATCTCCTTATCATAATCATGCTATGATGGCATCAATCTTTACCTTGACAAAAAAGCATTTTCATCATAGTATCCAGAATTTTTTAAATTTGAATATATTTGATGAACTTTTCATCTCGGCTAACCCCTCACACATGGGCTATAAGTTGAAACAAACGATGTTGGTATAAGGAGATATAAATTATGTACGCAGTAATTAAAACAGGTGGCAAACAGTACAAGGTTGAAGAGGGACAGACCCTCAGATTTGAAAAACTTGATGGTGAAGAGGGTTCAGATATTCAGTTTAATGATGTCCTTCTCTATTCAGACGGAGAAAAGATAACTCTTGGTGCGCCTGTTATTGAAAATGCAGTTGTAAGCGGAAATATTATTGAGCAGGCCAAAGGCAAAAAGGTAATTGTATTTAAATACAAACGCAGAAAAGGTTACCGCAAAATGAAAGGCCACAGACAACTTTATACAGCAGTAAAAATCAATTCAATCCAAATATAGTTTTACAGACAATTAAATTGGTGACAATGCTGCCTGAGACCACTGACAAAGGGGTTGCCTCACCAAAAGACTTTTCTGGAAATCTATGTAATAAATTCAATCCAGAATATAAAGACAGGATTGCTAAACTCAACATTGTTCTATCTTGATGGCATTTCATAATTTTTGATGGCATTTCATAATTTTTGATGGCATTTCATAATTTAAGGAGATCTTAACATAATATGGCACATAAAAAAGCGGGCGGAAGCTCTAAAAACGGCAGGGATTCAAACGGCCAGCGACGTGGAATTAAAATGTATGGCGGACAAAGTGTTGTTGCAGGAAACATACTGGTAAGACAGCTTGGAACAAAAATTCATCCCGGTGCCAATGTTGGTATGGGTAAAGATTATACTCTCTTTTCATTGATTGACGGTGTTGTATCTTACGAGAGACAAGGCCGTGACAGAAAGAGAGTGAGCGTTTATGCCGCGTGAAATTCATAGATGAAGCCATTATTACTGCCAGGTCCGGCAACGGAGGTCCTGGCTGTGTCAGTTTCCGAAGGGAACGATTCATAGAACGGGGTGGTCCTGACGGTGGAGATGGTGGAAATGGCGGCAGTATAATTCTTCGTGCAACTCAGGGGAAAAGAACCCTTGTTGATCTTCGTCGCCAAAAAATCATAACCGCACAAAATGGAACATCAGGTGAGGGCAGACTGCGACATGGAAGAAAAGGATCTGACCAGATCATTGAAGTTCCTCCAGGTACCATAATTACAAACGCGGACACCGGATCCCTTATTGCAGATATGACCGTGCACGGCCAGGAGCATGTCGTAGCACATGGGGGGATGGGAGGACGTGGAAACAAACGTTTTGCGACCTCCACCAACAGAGCCCCCCGACATGCCCAACCAGGAATTCCAGGAGTTGAACTCCATATTAAACTTGAGTTAAAACTCCTTGCCGATGTTGGTATTGTTGGCCTTCCAAATGCCGGAAAATCAACCCTGATAAGCACAATATCATCCGCTCGTCCCAAAATTGCGGATTACCCGTTTACAACACTGACTCCATCTCTTGGCATGGTTCAGCCTGAGTTTGGTGAACCATTTGCAGTTGCTGACATACCAGGTCTTATCGAAGGAGCACATGACGGAACTGGACTTGGAACAAGATTTTTAAAACATGTAGAGCGTACAGGTATCTTGATACATCTGATTGATGCTTCACAGATAAATCCTGAAACACCGCTTGAGGCACTCAATCTTATCAACCGCGAACTTTCTCTGTACAGCGATTTTCTTGCACAAAAAGAGCAGATCGTTGTGCTAAACAAAATCGACCTGACTGATATTGAACCAAAGGTTGAAGCGTTCAAGACAGCCATGAAAGAATTGAATAAAAAGAGTGATGCTCTCCATGGTCAAGCCAATTTCCTGGAACATAAATACCTTCAGGGTAATAAAGTCAATCAGATTCTTGCAATTTCAGCCGCAACCGGTAAGGGAACAAAGGAGCTGATTGCCCTTCTTGCACAAAAAATAAACGTATCTGACCAGAAAACAGACATGCCTCATGAGTAATTACTCCAGACAGTTTTTCCCCCGTTACCATGAAAATGCGTTATGATCTGAATGATCCAGAGTGATCAGTATCTGATCATGACCGCCTATGATATCAATACTCTTTGCAATATAAAGTACTCCTCCATGGATAATACCTCTGACTTGATGACCACAAATAACGATATTGATGAGCATCTTTCCATTAACAACACACCTGCAACATCTTTCCCCATGCATTATGACAGATCGACCATATTCAGCCACGCAAGAAGAGTTGTGGTCAAAATAGGAAGCGGAGTTCTCACTCTTAACCATGGTCTTAATACAGATGTCATAAAAGAGACCAGCCAGCAGATTCACCGTTTAAGGCAAAACGGTGTGCAGGTAATGATAATCTCTTCAGGTGCCATTGCATCTGGTGTTAAAAAAATAGGATTGGAGAGACGACCTGACGGTATCCCTGCCAGACAGGCTGCCGCTGCTGTTGGCCAGGCAGGGCTTATACTTGCGTGGGAACACGCATTTGCGAGATTTGACAGCAAGGTGGCCCAACTGCTTCTGACAAGAGAGGATCTGAGCCACAGAAGAAGATACCTCAATGCACGCAATACCCTTAACCAGCTGCTGGCATGGAATATTATTCCCATAATAAACGAGAACGA
>JADFYT010000344.1 GCA_015232935.1 Desulfamplus sp. | reverse complement strand
CAGGATGATATTATCGAATTTTTTTTTTTTTTTTTAAATGCAAGAGGGATCATGGTAATTTTGGATGTGTGCTGAAAGGAAGCCAGTTTTTTTTTCATAACTCCCAATTTTTTTTTTTTTTTATAGGCATCTGCTCCCTCCTTGATTCCGGGATATTCTATTACCGGCAGCTTCATTGGAGTCTGGCTTGCGGGCAAAAGCACCTGAATAAGATAGTCATCAGGTCTGGCTCCTCTGGAAAGATCATATAGGCTTGCGAATATCTCGGGCGAGATATTGTCCTGCATAACAGCACCGGAGCTGATGGCAATCTGTCTTATAGTGATATCTTCAACTTTTCGGGATGGCTCGACAAGGCATGGCACCGCTGTATTTTCAGATGTGTTGTGGACTTTTATGGAAAATAGCTCTCTTAACTCATGATGATCAAAAAGATCCAGAAGATAGCTTGTTTTAAAGGATTTGTCAGTGCCGATAATATGTACATATACTGGAGTATCGACGGGCGGAACCGAGGAGAGGCACTGTTGGCATTTTTCAATGGCATAAACAGCCTTGCTCTTCTGATCAGCCGGAACGTTCAAAAGTTTTTTCAATACCTGTTCTATATGTTCTTTTAACCGCATAATGCGGTTTTCTCTTGAATTCATGAATATATTGCAACTCCTGATAATAAATAGAGGGCAGCCAGACGGGACTGCCCTTAAAATAAGGTCATAGGCAACACTACACCTCTTATAGCAATCAAGCCTTACCATGAAAATGCATTTTGATCTTCATGATGCGAGGTGGTCAGGCAACGGTCATGAAGGTTTACGTTTTGCCCAGGTTTTGATATGGCTACGCTGAAATGTCAACACAACCTAAACTTTCATGACCACTGGAATCCGGCCACCCTCAAGCATGAAAACCATGCTGTGTTTTCACGGTAAAAGGCTACCATCAATTTATCTCGATAATCTGATGGCCACCATCTTCAGACTTCACAATTTTAAGTATTTTTTTGTTGATTGCAAACTCCATCCCGCTTATTTCATGTCTGTAACTGAATGTAATGCTGTCATCATAAGCTGTAAATGAAAACGGGTTGAAAAGATTTACGTCCGCTTTTTCAAATCTTACATCCTGCCCGTTGGCAAGTTTGCCTCTGAAGTGGTCAACATCCTTGAACAGATTTACAATGCCTGTTTTCCCGGGACTTATGTTAATGGCCTGTGTTGAAGAGCTGTCATCTTTTGATAGCTGGATCAATGATGTATTGATCTGTATTGGATCCCGTTTGAGCGTGATCTTGTTTTCAGACTCAAACGAGGATTTGCTGATAAGGTTTGACAGCACAAGTGATGTTACAGGATCGTAGCACTGGATTCCATATTTACCCTTGGAGTCCTCCATTAAAAGATCTCTGTGCACAGTAACAGGAAAATTTGCGTCAATTTTTTCAAGTTCAAGCTCTTTTATCTTTCTTTCAATTACCTCCAGCTTGAAATTCTGTCCTATTTTTTCCGTAAAACATATGGTCGAATTGTCCCGCAGATTAAGGCTCTTTTTCTGATCTTCATCAACTTTATACCATGTAAATCCATCCCGCTGCTTCATAAGTTCGCTGCTTATGTCTCTTGGAATCATGGTTGACTCATCGCGTTTAAAAAATGCCGCAAAACTTGTTTTTCCACCCGAGTATGACTTTGTAAGAAGATACCAGTCAATATCCTCAAACGGATTTTCAACCTTTAAGGGGGTGAATGTATAGACATCAGACAAAAAATTTTTAAGCCTGAAGTTTATGTCATCTTTTCTGAGCATATCCGAGAAGCCCTGGGTGTCCCGAAGTCTTGTGTAATCGTCATATGAAATCATGTTGTCTGTCAGATATTGATTGATCTGGGGATACTTGATATCGAGATCTCCAACCTTGAAGTAGAAGATATTGCTCGAATAACCTGACTCTGCACAAGAGTATATTTTTGCAAGACGGCCAAATTCAGTTGTATCAATTTTGTATCTGTATTTTTCCAGCAAATCCTTTACGTTCTGATTATAATTAAAATATACAAACAGGGCAAGGCGAGCTCCCCTGTAATTTTGAGCCTTGGCACTCGTTCCGGCATTGCTCTCCTGATAAAATGATTTGTCCATACATGATAGTATATCCTTTACATACTCGGGCTTTAGAAGCTGCTTTGCAATCAGTTGTTCATCCACAACTTCGGAATAGAGCCACTCATGGAGATCAGGAAACATTGCCTGATAAAACTGCATCTCGCTGGATTGAGCACCTGGAAAATATTTTCCAAGACTTAATCCGGTGCCCATTTTAAATTCACGTCCCTTTATGAACCTGTCATAAACAAGATATCCTCCAGCTAAAATCAATACCGCAATCAAAATAGATGTTGAAATTTTCACGATCATACCGGTTTTGAAACCGCTTTTTTGCAGCTCTGTCAAAAGATGAACTGCTCTTGCGTGGCCTGTGGTGGCGTTTTTATAGACAACATTGGCACCCAGAGCGATAAGAGGTTTTTTCTTGTTTTCCGGCCTGAAAAAGATCCATGAAGATCCAATGTTGTCCCCTCTGCTGATTCTGAGCTTTAAGTATTCAATAAACTCTTTTTTTTCAGCAGATAAGAGTTTTGAGATAGAGACAGGTTCCACGCCGTGTTCCATCGGAATCTTTCCGTCAATATTGATAACCCTGACGTCTAAGTGGGAGGTAATGCTTTGATATCTTCTGACATCCTGAAAAAGGCTGCATTCCGGTGGTATTACAGCCTCAAAGACCAGCGGATAATCCTGCACTTTGTTCACAGCCAGTTCAAAGCGTTCAAAACGCCCCATATGTAATTT
>JADFYT010000343.1 GCA_015232935.1 Desulfamplus sp. | reverse complement strand
GAAGCGTCTTGGTGACTATCTTGATCTCAACAAGGACAAGTGGGGGCTGGGTGATTTTCAGTTCAGGGGAACCATTGACCAGGTAAGCTGGCTTCTTCAAAACGAGATTGATCTTGACCTGGAACAGAAGAATTTAGATGCTGTCCGACACTATTACCGTTCTGTCCCGTCAGTCTCCATACCGGAAAAAATGCCCATATCCACGACAGGGGTCACTGTCATGAGCCGCCTTGACGGCATCAAGATAACAGATGTTGAGCATCTGTCTTTCAGGCAGAGACGGGCACTTGCCAAAAAAGTGACCCGAATATGCATTCTTCAGCCAATTATTGATCTGAACAAGGAGAGCGTATTTCACGGTGATCCTCATGCGGGCAACATAGCCTATCAGTTTGAAAACAGCACACCGAGGATAATATTTTATGACTGGGCAATGGTTGGACGTCTCAAACGAACAGAGAGACTGGCAGTTATCCTGATGATTTCTGGTCTGGTTGCGGGCAACTCAACCCTGATCTATTATGCAGCAGATATCATGGCAGGAGGAAAAATAACATCAGATCCGGATCTTGGCCCCAAAGTGCTTGATCTTGTAACAGAGATTACCAGACAGCGTCAGAGCGGGATCAGCGGAGTTCTCTCTTCAGTGGAAGCCCTGATTGAGCGGATAATGTACCAGGGCGTTGTCTTTTCTTCAGATCTGCTTGTGTTTGAAAAGGGGCTTGTAACCCTCAAAGGGGTACTTGCCGATATTGATCCCGCCTTTGACAGGGACGAGTATGTTGTCTGGTCTGCCGCTGTACAGCTTGCAAGCGATATCGCTCACTTCAGGCTCCAGTCAATGATTCTCAAGGAGATATGGTCTATTTACAAATACAGCATCTCTGTTTTCCTTGATATCCAGAAGGCCATCCTGCGGTTTGGATGGGATATGGTAAAAGCATAGAAAGCATAGATTCAACTTTAAAGAGTGTCATATTCATTGCGGAGAATTCTGATATTTACTTTGCGGGATTCTCCGGCTTTTGAACACAATTGACCGGCACGTAATACTTGACATATCTGTTGCCAAGCTTGTCAACAAAAGCCCCCTTTGTATTTCTCACCATAACAGCAGCTCTTTTGTTTATACCTGAAATAATTCCGTTTATCCTCTTGCCATCATATATAAAATCTACCTTGTCACCAACATTGATCCCGAATTTGGCACAAGCAATCTGCCGGTTTGTAGGCATTTTATGGTGGCTATCGGTATGTCCAAACAGATTGTTTGAAAGCTTCTTGAATCTATCCGCATGACAGTTTGATTTATTGTGGATAATGAACTCTATAGCGTGGCATATCTCATGCTCAAAAACAATCTGCAATGCCTCAAGACTGTTGCGGGTCTCTATTCCGCAGACCACCTTGCTTCCATCCAGTTGATCGTATTTGAAAAAAAAATCTATCCCCATGCGTATCTCGATCTTTACCTGTTCAGGATTCAGGCTTGAAATATTTTTGGGACACATTGTAATTCCGGCACTCCTGGTCATGCGTCTGGATAGAGAAAATTCAAACTTTCCTTTAAAATTATTCTCAAACCAGTTGTCAAAAAAAATCTGATCATAATATCTGAATAAAATTTGAAGATCACCATTGGAAATCTTTGTTATACGCGTGCTTTTTATGTTGACCGACTCTTTGACAAGCCGGTCAGCAACACCCTTTCTCTTTATTCTTATGGTATTTTCATCATATCTGGTTTTGAACATATTCTTGTCAATCCTATTCATAGATCAAGATCAAATCCAATTTTTTGTTCGTCACTACATTGATCTTTATATAAAAGAGTGAACTTCCAGTCACGAAAATTCTAAAGTTCTTATGTTTTCTAAAGCTGCCTGTGCGGCAGTGAACTTACAGTTCCGTCTTTGAATAAAGCGTATTGTGTTTCTAAGCTGCCTGTGCGGCAGTGAACCCTTGCTCAATAAGCCTGAGCAATGCTCTATTTTTCTAAGCTGCCTGTGCGGCAGTGAACGCATGGAAAAGTTGTTTTGTTTTGGCTGTAGTTTTCTAAGCTGCCTGTGCGGCAGTGAACATCAATAACATAACGTCAGGACTCTTGGGAATTTTCTAAGCTGCCTGTGCGGCAGTGAACTACTCATCAATATGTCGTATCAACTTGGTATGTTTCTAAGCTGCCTGTGCGGCAGTGAACTTATCGGTAAATTTGGCATAATGGCTACAAAATTTCTAAGCTGCCTGTGCGGCAGTGAACAGCAAAATCAGGGTTTGGTTTGATTTGATATTTCTAAGCTGCCTGTGCGGCAGTGAACACAGCCGGACACTCTTACTGCAAACGTAAGATTTTCTAAGCTGCCTGTGCGGCAGTGAACACGATCATTGATCCACCTCCTGAAGGTTTTGATTTCTAAGCTGCCTGTGCGGCAGTGAACGAAATCAGACTTTCTTCAACTTCTATGTTATTGTTTCTAAGCTGCCTGTGCGGCAGTGAACGGTCTGAACCCGACAAACTTTAGCGGACTATGTTTCTAAGCTGCCTGTGCGGCAGTGAACGTGACGCTGGCAGTTGAGTTAAAAAACAGGGGTTTCTAAGCTGCCTGTGCGGCAGTGAACACAAAACGCAAAAAGCCCGAGAAGCTGAAACATTTCTAAGCTGCCTGTGCGGCAGTGAACGACCGAAGCAGCAGCAGCAGCAGCATGCAGGCTTTCTAAGCTGCCTGTGCGGCAGTGAACGCCGAGAACGCTGCGGGTTACGCGGAAGAGTGTTTCTAAGCTGCCTGTGCGGCAGTGAACGAAATTTCATCGCGTAATTGCTTTACCAGTTTTTTCTAAGCTGCCTGTGCGG
>JADFYT010000342.1 GCA_015232935.1 Desulfamplus sp. | reverse complement strand
GATATGTCTCCTTTGAAAAACATGCTGAAATCATGGACGATCTTATAAAAAATGACGACACTGATTTTCTTGACTGCATTGACACAGGTCAGCTTGTTGAAGACTTCATCCTGAATACAAAAAAAATACCACTCATGAGCTTCATTCACAAAAGAGACAGGAGCAATGCTCTGCCACACGCTGTTTTGGCGGAATCCTCTCAAAACAGCATTTCGCACAAAAAAATGGAAGTCCTTGCACAGCAGTTCGGCATTTTCCATCTGCGTCAAAGAGGGATCAGATTTTTATCCACCGGAGAGATCAGAAAGGCCATGATCTGCCAGGCACTTATGAATGATCCTCAGCTTCTGATTCTGGACGAACCTTATGACGGCCTTGATAGAGCTTCCAAAAAGTCAGTGGCAGATGCCGTGGCCTCTCTTAACCGGCAGGGAATCGCGGTTGTGCTGATTCTGAACCGGTTCAGTGAGATACCAGAAGAGGCGACTCACATTCTCTACGTCAGAGACTGCGCGGTTCAGATGCAAGGGACAAGAGAACAAATTTCAGGGCAAACCAACAATGCAGGGCAAACAAATAATGATGCTCTCCTGGAAATCCCAAAGTCCGGAGCTACGATATTGTCTTGCGTAACACATTCCGGACTCGTGCCTTCGCTTCAGGTCAAAAGCCGCCCGACTCTTGTAAGAATGGTCAATGTAACCGTCAAATATGAAGAAAATACTGTTCTTGACCGTCTTTCATGGGAGGTAAAAAAAGGTGAGCACTGGAAGATTTCAGGACCCAACGGTGCCGGAAAATCAACGCTTCTGAGCCTTGTCAACGGCGATAATCCACAAGCCTACTGTAACCATATCGAGCTTTTCGGAAGACGGCGTGGAACCGGAGAGAGTATCTGGGATATCAAAAAGCATACAGGCATTGTATCGTCAAGGTTCCAGCTTGATTACAGGGTCTCATCCAATGTGCTTGGTGTGGTTGTATCCGGTTTTTTTGACTCGATCGGGGTTTACAGGAATACATCAGAGAAACAGAAGCAGATCGCCATGGAGTGGCTTGCCTTTATCGGTATGGAGGAGCATGCACGAAAACCCTTTAAAAGACTCTCCTACGGGGAGCAGAGAATGGTGCTTATTGCAAGGGCAATGGTAAAGCACCCTGCCCTTCTTATCCTTGATGAACCGTGTCAGGGTCTGGATGAAATCAACAGGCAGATGGTTCTCAAGCTGATCGACCACATTGGAAAGAGCGGTGAAAGCACAATCCTATATGTCACCCACCATGAAGAGGATTACCTTGACTGTGTAACCCGCAGATTGCAATTTACCCCTGAAAGCAACGGCAGAATGGGTGTAGTAATATCGTAAGAGATTAATGTGGATTTGATAAATGCAGCTTTTCAGGTTTAATAATTGTTGCAGGGGGCGTAGCGTAGCTGTGCCCCCATGATACTATAAATAGCCGGTAATGGTCAGAGACTGGACCCCCCTGAAACGACAACTTTGCGGTAAAGCTGATTTTTTTGTTCGCGGTAAAACTTGTTTTTGATCACAGCATGCATGCCTTGCTTCTTCTGCCGCTTTCCTTGGCTGCTTTTTTATAACAAAGATGCCTCTCAATGCTTTCAGAGTAAGCATCACATGATTTGAGAACATTCATCAACCGTTTCTTCTCAAGAGAGCAGCATGCTTTTGCTTTTGATTTTGCTTTGATATTTGCTGAATTTTCCATATTGATACCTCCTGGCTTATTGTATTAGTGTTCTTTAGCTGATTTTACCATGAAAACGCGTTCTGATTTTCATGGTAACGGCCATCCCCTGATGGGCACAACGAAAAATGAAAGTATTATAATTACAGATATCTCAGGAGACTTTCATATAAACAAGATAAGACTCCCGAAATAAAAATTCAACTTACTTTATATTTTTTGGCTTAAAAAATTTTAAATAAAATATTTTGTTTGGCTTGACTAACTAATTTAATGCCTTAATATATTTGTCATGGGCAAGACACTGACCAGAAGCAACCGAATTTACACTCGTACTTGATATTTTATATAGTAAATAAAAAAATCAATTGAGTTTTAATTGAGTTATATATAAAGAATAATAAGGAGTTAGCCATGAATAATATACTTTCAAGAGACATTACAGGAAAATGCGAAGGCGAATGCAGAAACCTGGTAAGAGAAGGCGAAGAAAAACGCCAGAAAGAAATTGATGTTCATTCTTACAGCGGAGGATCATCTCCAAGTGTCAGAGCCGCGAATTCCAGAAGTGAACAACCCGGCTTTTTGGGAGGTCATGTCTGATTAATGATCAGATGATCCAATATAAATTATTGCATCCCTTGGATACCATCAAAAGTAGCTGAAATTTTTTTGATGGTATCCCCCCCCCAAAAAAAAGGGATTACGAATAAAAGACGTGTTATCCATGAAAATGAATAATATCCTTATTTCATGGATAACATCTTGTCAAAAACAGGACTCAATCATGGTCATCAAGTACTTTGCTTAAAACCTCAGCGATATCACTCTTCAAGTATGGTTTAGATACAAGCCCTGAAAATCCATAATACTGATAATTTGCCATGACCGGATCATTTGAGTATCCGCTTGAAACAATGGCTTTGACCGCCGGATCAATTTTTAATAATTCTTGAATTGCCTCTGCTCCACCCATACCGCCTGGAACTGTCAGGTCAAGTATTATCAAATCAAATGGATTTGCGGATTCTAATGCGTCCTTGTACATTTCGATAGCCTGTGCCCCATCTTTGGCACTGGCAGTTTCATATCCCATTTTGCCAAGTATCCTTTTGGACATCTTCAAAATGGCTTCGTCATCA
>JADFYT010000341.1 GCA_015232935.1 Desulfamplus sp. | reverse complement strand
TTGAGAGTGGCACTCCAACCTCTTCCAATATAGTCCATCATCTTCAAGCTGTTTTCTCTTGCACTTAGACTACATGTCTAAGTACAGGGTTGTTATGTTAAAAACTGCCGAGGGCTGACCTGATGAAAAGTTTCATCGAATCACAGGAAGAAAGATAGCTATAGAACGTTATCTTTAAGAAGACACATGACAACGAAAAAGGGTGCGATCACTTACTTTTATTCAGGAATAAGTCAGCAGTTATACAGTGCTGCTGAGAAGAGTCTCTCTTGTAAATAGAGGGTCATTTTTTTGTACGATATGCTTTGCTTATTTATAATCTTGGCATCATTCAAATTTCAATATCCCAAATGACTCAGGTATATGGAAATTAGGTTTTGGAGAATTCACTTGAGACCATGTCAACCAATGCGGGTGAGAGGTTTTGTCAGCACATTTATAGAAATTGGCTCTCCATTCAACATCTGGAGCTGGAGTGATGACCCTACAATATCTTCTTAGTAGAGCTATGGGTATTGAATAGGCAACTGTCCATGTAACTGCTTCACGGATTTCAGGATCGACAATCTGTGGCAACGAGTGATTGCATACTATCTTGCTGCATTCATTTTTGGGGATTACAACTCTCTCCTTACCTGCTTCAGGATGAAAATGAAAAAGCATCGTGCCTCCGCAATTCATCTCAAGATTGAAGTAGCCCACAGAGAGATCAGAATCTGGTGTAAAAAAGAATTCTACACAACTATCCTCCCAGACATTATCCTGATATTCTTTGGCTACTGCTCTAACATATCTGTCCTCAACTCTAAACATCAAATATATAGCGGTATCATCATAGGCAATCTTTACTTCTGTCTTTGGAAAATGGTTGGGTTTTCTCCCCATGTAGTTCTGAAGATGCTCAGACGGAATATCTCTCCATGGAGATGTGTCCCAATCCGCGTCAAGCAAATCAGTGCATCCTCTCGGGACGTAAACTGTATCATCAATTGGTTCAACATCCTGCAATGGTTTATTGTCATGAACCATATCATATTCCGTAGCAAACTGAATATAAGTTAAGGTTGACGGTTTCGCAAAAAGTCCTCAATGGGCATCTTTGTGCACAATAACCAGTTGATTTTATTGAGCACAAATTTTGGCAAGCTGACTTTTTACGAGACCATCAAGGTTGCTTTACCTGGTAATTTTTTTTGGCCATTGACACTACACAAAGGCCATGAATGTTTAATCCGGTACAATCCAATGAGTAAAGTCAAGTTTTGCAGAAAGTCTGTCAGCTAAGTTTTTTTGAAGAGATGGCCTCAAAAAATGCATAGCATAATTTAGCGTCATTCGAGATCTCCAATAGATTGAATGTCTGTTTCTGCCATGTGGAAAAATCTATTTCAGAGCCGGCATCCCTCATGTTCCAGTATCCCATTGTCCAATCTGTAAAAAGACGCTTTTTATTAAAAGTAGAAAGAATTATTCTTACATTATCATGACGTCTGTCATTGACAATCTTCTCCAGAAGAGTGTCAATAAACTCTTTTCTGCCTTCAAGAAACTGCATGAAATATCCGTTATTGAAAATAAGAAACCCTGTGATGCACAACTCCGCATTTCTTTTTCGTGCCACTTCAAGAATTTCCTGGATATTATTGTGGGTAAGACTCTCAGACGCCCTGCTTACATAAATAACAGTATAGACTTTTGGCTTGTCATTTGTATCTGAAACTTTCTGATTTTGAAGAAGCTCAATATATTCATCCACAGCCATTGGCCTGTAAAAATAGAAGCCCTGTATCATATCACAGCCCTGGGCCTGAAGTTCAAACAGTTGAGCTTCATTCTCGACACCTTCAGCTATGGTTTTTTTGTCCATAACGCTTGCCATTTTGGTTACTGCTGAGGTTATTGCCCTGCTTTGAGGTTTTTTATCAAGCCCGTCAATAAATTCACGATCTATCTTGATAATGGAGAGAGGCATTTTAAGAAGCTGCAACAAAGAGGAATAGCCTGTCCCAAAATCATCCACAGCAATTCTCATGCCCAGATCAGCAAGTTCATTCAGAACCAGTATGTTTTTATGAACATCAGTCATTAAGGATGTCTCGGTTATCTCGATGACTATATTTTCAGGTTTGGCACCTGTCTCTTTCAGGATCGCTTTAAACTCGGCTACAATGCCATCTTCGTTAAGTTGCCGCGTTGATACATTAATGGATGTGTATGGAGTATTGCTTTGGAATTCACCTTGAATGCGGGCTATGGTCTTGCACGCCTCGCGGAAAACCCAGCGTCCAATAGATACTATGTCTCCGCTCAATTCAGCCAGCGGAATAAAATAGGCCGGTGATACAGGCCCCTCTGCTCTGTTCCACCGCAGAAGAGATTCAGCACCTTTTATTATTTTACTGTTTGTCGCGACAACAGGTTGATACACAAGGTGAAACTCGTTGAGCTCTATCGCGGTTTTAAGCCCGTTGGTAATACTTATCTTCTGTACCAGATTTTCATAAATCTGTGAGGAAAACAGGTACCATCCATCCCTGCCATGCTCTTTTGCCATATACATGGCAGCATCGGAGTTTCTGAGCAGATCCTCGGCTGAATGGGTGGAACCATGCCCGATAGCCATTCCTATGCTGGCACTTATATAGACTATCCTGTTGCTTGAATTAAACGGTTTTCTCATTACCTCATTTATTCTTTGAGCAATTTTAATAACCGTTTCATCTGAATCAACATATTCGCTTAAAACAACAAACTCATCGCCCCCCAGTCTTCCCACTATATCGCCGGGACGTGTGAACTTTACAAGCCTGTCGGCAATAGATACAAGAAGCTCATCCCCTGCATCATGGCCATAAGTATCGTTGACTATTTTAAAATTATCAA
>JADFYT010000340.1 GCA_015232935.1 Desulfamplus sp. | reverse complement strand
CTCTGGTCAAAGGGCTTGTTGGACTTGAAAAGGTATCTGGCGGCAAGGCTGAATTAATGGGTTTTGATATCACAATACCAGTTGCTGATCGAAGCCTTACACTGATTCGGGAACTTCAGATGGTGTTTCAGAATCCAGATTCAACCTTAAACCCGTCATTCACAGCAGGCCAGCAGATCGCCCGTCCCATAAAAAGATTTAAAACCGTTCCAGAAAAGGATATCCAGGCAGAGGTTGAACGTCTTTTAAATGCCGTCAAATTAGATACGTACTATTACAGCCGATATCCAAGACAGCTCAGCGGTGGCGAAAAACAGCGTGTCGGCATCGCAAGAGCACTTGCCAGCCAGCCAAGCATGGTGATCTGTGACGAGCCTGTCTCCGCTCTTGACGTGTCGGTTCAGGCTGCCGTGCTCAACCTTCTCAATGAGATCAAGGACGAGATCGGGACAACCCTTGTCTTTATTGCACATGATCTTAGTGTGGTCAGATTTATCTCGGACTATGTCGCAGTCATGTATCTTGGGCAGATCGTGGAGTTTGGTTCTGTAAGGCGAATTTACCCCCCGCCTTATCATCCATACACAGAAGCACTTCTGTCGGCAGTTCCCATCCCTGATCCAAAATTATCAAGGCGAAAATTCATCAGGCTGTCGGGTGATGTGCCAAGTGCCATGAATCCACCCTCGGGTTGCAGATTTCACACCCGCTGCCCAAGGCGAAGCCTTCTTCCAGATCAGGGAAAGATATGCGAACAAAAATCTCCTCTCTGGCAGACTGGAAAGGGATCGCATCGTATCCTGTGCCATATTCCCATTGAAGAGCTGGCACAATTTGAAGCGGTTCTGCCTCTTGGAAAAGGTTATGAGTTGTAAATTGATGGTGAAATATGATATCTCCCGCCAGGAAAACATATTTTATTGTTCAGAAATTTTAATCCGACAATAATTGCAGCAAAGCTGCTTTATGCTCTTTCTTTTTTACAATCCGAGGATTTTTTCGCCGCACAATTTACAAACAAACTGGAGGATAAAAAAAGTGAACAAAATGCTTAAAGATAAAGTGGCAATCATAACAGGCTCTGGCAGAGGGATCGGCAAATCGGCAGCAATGATGCTTGCAAAAGCAGGTGCAAGGGTTGTAATCAGTGACATCGACCCTGAACCGGCAGAAGCAACTGTGTCTGAAATTAACAAAGCTGGTGGAGAGGCCATATCTCATGTGGGCGATGTTACAGGAGAGAACTTTGCTCAAAACATCATCAATGCTGCCGCCGAAAAATGGGGTGGTATTCACATAATCATTAACAATGCGGGCTTTACATGGGATTCCATGATCCATAAAATGACGGACAAACAGTGGGATACCATCATGGATTTGCATCTCAAAGCACCATTCAGAATCATTCGGGCAGCAAAGCCCTGGTTCTGCGATGCAGCAAAAAAAGAGATTGAACAGACCGGAAAGGCTGTTGCACGCAAGATCATAAATATCTCATCCATTTCAGGTACCACAGGGAATGCGGGGCAGGCAAACTATTCAGCAGCCAAATCAGGTATGATCGGGTTGACAAAAACCATGAGCAAAGAGTGGGGCAGATATAATGTTCAATGCAATGCCATTGCATTCGGAGCTATTGATACAAGATTGTCAGCTCCCAAAGAGGAGGGGGCATCAATGGAAAAAGACGGCGAGATCATATCGCTTGGGATACCCAAACAGATAAGAGAGATCGCAACAATGATGATCCCGCTTGGAAGGCTTGGAACCCCCGAGGAAGCTGCCGGCCCCATTCTTTTTCTTGCATCTCCTCTGTCCGATTATGTCAGCGGTGAAGTCATAACTGTGTCTGGAGGATTGTAATAACATTCCATTAAAAATTGACTACCTCGTAAAAAGTCAGTTTGCCGAAATCTGCGTCCAATAAAATCATAGAGTTATCAGACCAAAAAACACCGATTCAAGACTTTTTACGGGGACATCAAAATTTGGCACCCTTCATATATGATCAAGAGCAGTTGACACTTTTTTTGAAGTAATCCACTCAAAATGTGGATGCAGCCGAAGAAAGTGTCAACTGGCAAGAAGGATGCCCAAAGCATGATTTCAGATTTTACTCAACGCCTGCTCCAGATCTTCAATCAGATCCTGCGGATCTTCAAGACCAACAGAAAAACGGATCAACCCGTCATCAATCCCTGCGATCTTTCTCTCTTCGGGAGTTAAGTGCTCATGGGTAATGGTCGGCGGATGCATGCAGATAGAACGGCTTGTCCCGAAAGTTACGGCGTGAACAATGGTTTTAAAGCTGTTCATAACAGTTGCCGCCCCTTTTACCCCGTTTGCGACAACAAAGGACATAAGCCCCCCATGCTGTCCATTCATCTGACGGCATGCAAGTTCATGTTGTGGATGAGTAGAAAGCCCTGAATAGTTAACCCGCTCCACTTTGGGGTGACGGCTTAAAAATTGTGCCAACGCCTGGGCATTGGAGCTGTGCTTTGCCATTCTCATTGATAGAGTCTCAATATATTGAAGAGTCATCCACGCCTCCATGGGCTGAATAATGGAGCCGAGAAATTCCGTGGTATTCCACCTTATATCCTCAACAAGAGGCTCAGGTCCGATAATAGCCCCGCCAATGACCGTAGCGTTTCCCGCAATGAATTTGGATATGGAAAGAAGCACAAAATCTGCTCCAAGCTCCATTGGACGCTGCAGAGCTGCTGTTGCGGTTGTGTTATCCACCATCACCGGAGCACCTTTTGCGTGTGCGACATCGGCTACAGCCTTGATGTCCGTGACAAACAGGCATGGGTTACTCGGGGTCTCGATCCAGACAAGTTTTGTCTTTTCATCAATCTCGTCACCCCATGATTGGGGATCAGAGGGATCCTTT
>JADFYT010000033.1 GCA_015232935.1 Desulfamplus sp. | reverse complement strand
TTATTCAAAGCGGATGAAATTTTTTTGTGGCAACCCCGAAGCGTGAAATTCAGAACGCATTTTAACCATAAAGTGGCATGGTTATTTTCAGGCCACCCTGAATTATAAAAAAACAGAATATATTTTTATGGAAAAAGGAAACGAAATCAATGAGCGAATATCAATTTTACCTTGTAGAGAAAAAAGCACCTGTCGCCTGGGTCTATCTGAATCGTCCGGATAAAAAAAATGCCATGAACCCACCGGCATGGAAGGAGTTAATACCAATATTTGAGGAGCTTGACATGGATCCAGAGACAAGAGTAGTTATAGTTGCAGGTAAAGGATCATGCTTTTGTGCCGGTATTGACCTGATGGAGATGGTTTCAGAGATACCGGAACTGATGGAAAAAAGCCAGAAAGGAGGAGTAAAATGGAAACTTCTTTCAAAGATATCTTCTCTTCAGGATACGATATCCTGTATTGAATGGTGCAGCAAGCCTGTCATCGCTGCTATTCACGGCTATTGTATCGGTGGAGGTCTTGACATGGCGACCGCCTGTGATATCCGTCTTTGTTCCAAAGACGCTGTTTTCTCTTTGAAAGAGGCGGCTCTGGGTTTTGTTGCGGATGTAGGCGTGCTCCAGAGAATACCCCTGATTGTTGGACAGGGGCATGCCCGTGAACTTGCCTATACCGCTAAAAAAATCACGGCGGAACGTGCAAAAGAGATTCTTTTGGTCAATGATGTTTATGATACTAAAGATGTTCTTATGGAACAGGCAGAGGCTCTTGCTATGGAGATTGCTGATAATTCTCCTCTGGCAGTTCAGGCATCCAAGGATGTTCTGAATTATGGAGTCGGAAAATCTATTGATGATGGACTCAAATATGTGGCATCTATCAGCAGCAATATTATCCCCTCAAACGATCTGATGGAGGCTGTCACTGCTTTTGTTGAAAAAAGAAAACCTGTTTTTTCAGGAAAATAAGCAATGATGCGTTAGAGCTTCTGCAGAACTCGTTTTTTTTATCCAGTATTATCAATGAGTAAGATTTAAGTTTTGCAGAAAGTCTATTGGAGAAATTTATAAGTACCTGAACTAAAGTTTTTTCCGGTTAAAATTTTGAATATGGCCTTAAAATCTAACAAATTCATTGTTGAATAGAGGAAAAAATTTATGTCCAAGCACTTAAGTAGTAAACGACTCCCGCTTTGAAGCGGTAGAAGGACTCTCTGGGGTAATAATATATGAATAAAAATCAACCAAAAAATAAAGACGATTTAACAGCTTGTCTTGAGCCCACATATTTTATGGATTACGATATTCCTGACGTAGCAGAGTTTGCTCAAAAACAGTGTAACCGAGGGGATAATGAAAAGGACAGGGCAGTAAAACTCTATTATGCTGTCAGGGACGAAATCCGTTATGACCCATATGATTTTAAAAATGACAGGGCAAATTTCAAGGCAAGTTCAGTTCTCAAAAAGATGTCGGGATACTGTGTTGCAAAGTCGATTCTTTTTGCTGCTGCGGCTCGATCTCAGGGCATTCCGGCACGGCTTGGGTTTGCCGATGTAAAAAATCATCTTTCAACCAGCAGGTTAAGGACATTGATGCAAACCGATGTTTTTATGTATCATGGGTATGTGGAACTGTTGCTGAATAATAACTGGGTCAAAGCCACGCCAGCCTTTAACCTGACGCTTTGTACCCATTTTAATGTAAAGCCTCTGGAATTTGATGGCATTCATGACTCTCTGTTTCATGAATTTGATACTAAAGGAAACCGTCATATGGAGTATTTGAAAGATCATGGCCATTTTTCCGATCTGCCTTTTGACACCATTCTTGGAACATGTATGAAAACCTATCCCCATTTTTTTGCTGTAACTGGTAATAACGCCACCTCTTGTAATGGCGACTATCCGGCTAATGGCAACTATCCTGGTTCTGTAAAAACAGGAGACTTTCATCAGGAGGCTGCGGATGAAAACCGCAGAGAATAAGAAGAGAGACTGCAGGATTTTATCCAGATGCACAAATACACGCTTTGCCTTGTTTTAACAATTGACATTTTTTTTTCTCAAGTGATATATGAAAATAACTGCCTGCAATGTGAGTCAAGGTTATAATTTTTTAAAGAAAAGAGGGGTTTATGGCCAGAGAAATCAATTATCCAAAGATTAGGTTGTTGGTAACAGGATTGACTGTCGCTGTTCTTTTGATGTTTGCGTTATCCATAGCTTATGCAGCTGATCAGAAAAATGGTGTATATGAGACTGATGTAATCTGGCCGGTTCCAGACACAGGCCAGACAAAGTGTTATGATGTTGAAGGATATAATCTTGCTGTCAAATATAAAGAGATCTCATGCCCGTCACAGGGGAAGTCTCCTTATGGGCAGGACGCAAATTATATCGTCAATCCCATGTTTTATACCAAGTTTGACACAATGGGTAATGCTCTTTTGGATTCAGCCACATCATGGGCTATGGTTAAGGATAATGTGACCGGACTTATGTGGGAGGCCAAAACAAAAAAGGACGGGATCAAAAACTACAATGATCCGCATGATGCTGACAATACCTATACATGGTATGATACTATAGCCTCTACCAACGGAGGCTATGCAGGAACACCGGGAAACGGCACGGATACGGAGGATTTCATTAATGCCCTTAACTCTGCCAACTACGGAGGGTATTCTGACTGGCGTATGCCCACTGTGAAGGAACTTGCTTTTATATTTGACTACAGCACTCCCTATCCCGGACCTACAATCAGCACTGATTTTTTTCCCAATACCATATCTTCCTTTTATTGGGCAGGCACTACATCCTCGTACAATAAATATCTTGCCTGGGGCATATACTTTAACTACTACGATGGGGGCCATGACTACAGCCTCTTTAAGTACGCAAGCCACTATGTCCGTGCGGTCAGAGGCGGGCAAGAGGGATCATTGAATAATTTTATTGACAATGGCGATGGTACAGTCACTGATAGTACCACGGGTCTTGTGTGGCAAAAGAAGACCGGTACAAAGACGGACTGGGAGTCTGCCATATCCTACTGCGAAAATTTAGAAACAGGCGGTTACACTGACTGGCGGCTGCCCACTGTAAAAGAGTTGAGAACTATCGTTGATTACAGTCGTCACTATCCTGTTATTGACCCTGATTATTTTCCAGATACTTCCCCTGGCTTTTATTGGACATCCACTACATACTCCTATAACAGTTCTCTTGCCTGGGGTATCCATTTTGATTATGGTCATGGCAAACGTAACAAGAAGGGCTACAACAATTACTATGTCCGTGCAGTTCGCGGCGGAAATCCATATCAGTCAACATATGATCTTCTTCAATGGGGATATAGAGGCAATGACACCTTTTATTGTGTGGATATCTTTGATGCAGACTGGAATATGCTTTACCAGGCCGCAGTCTGCGGCGAAGGTTTGCATGGTTATTCGCCACGCAAGTTAAATCTTGAACCAGGGACTTACCATTGGAGAGTATGGTCAGATTCGGCACTAAATTATCATGCAAAACAAGAGGGTTTTGAGGGTGAATTTATAGTGCCAGGAGTTCAACCCGAGACACCTTATCAATCAACATACGATCTTGTTAGATGGGGAAAAAGAGGCAATGACACCTTTTATTGTATAGATATTTGTGATGAAAACTGGAATGTTTATGCGGGACTTCGGGCTATAAAATGTGGAGATGGCCTTTATTCATGGTCACCCGGAAACTTTGTTGATGATGTCACCAGGTTTTTGGGGACGCGTTCCTCTGCTTTATCCGGGTTTAAATTTAACTGGCGTGTCTGGTCTAAAGGTGGATATGGCGGAGATGGATTTGAGGGCAGTGTAACCTGCCCATAGTAGAACATGCCGGACAATACGTGGTAGCACAAGTCAACTACAGCAATGTAGTGCTTCTTCAGGTTTAAAACGCCGGTTTGAGTTTGAGACTCTTTATTGTTTAAGGGTGTTTCTACCCAACAGTCAAGCCTTGAGGGAGCATAGGTTGCCTTGTGCTGTTTATGTGCTTATGTTTCTCACATCTTTTTCAGAAGCTGATTGGCGGCAGTCAACAAAGGATCCCACACCGGTCCAAATGGCGGAGCATAGCCAAGATCGGTCTGGGCAAAATCTGCCACACTCATGTTTGCGTGAAGTGCTACAGCCGCTGCATTGATACGGTGTGCCACCCCATCTTTTCCAACCATCTGGACACCCAGAAGCCTGCCAGTTTTTCTGTCTCCAACCATTGCCGCATGAACTGACCTTGAACCTGGATGGCTGTGTGCCCGCGATCTTGTTTTGATAACCACCTCAACCGGATCAAATCCAGCAGCCAATGCCTCTTTTACTGAAAGTCCGGTGCGTGTCACCTGAAGGTCAAACACTTTGAACACCGCTGTTCCTGCCACACCTGGCAAGGAAGTCTCAATCCCGCACACGTTGTCTGCTACTGCCCACCCGGCTCTATTTGCCCTGAGGGCCAAAGGAATCCAGCACTTTTCACCCGTTACCACATGAAAGGCATCTGCACAGTCTCCGGCAGCATAAATGCTGTCATCTGATGTCTTGAGCATCTTGTCCACAGCAATGGCACCTGAAATACCGGACTCAATACCTGCTGTTACTGCAAGTTCGCTGCATGGTCTGACCCCTGAAGCCACAATAACCATATCAGCATCAAGTGTGAGATTCTCGCAGACAACAGATAGAGCAAATTTTCTGCCGTGCTGATTCCCTTCAGATGATTTTGACTTTGCAACCTGTTCTATTTTTATGATTGTATGACCGCCATATAATTTAACGCTATTATCGTCAAGTTCCTGTTTTACAACCTCTGCAAGCTCACAGGTCATCCATGGGAGAAATTGATGGCCAGGCTTGACCATAGCAACTTCAATGGAGCGAGCCCTCAGTGCCTCGCACATTTCAAGCCCGATATATCCCATACCTATAATCGCCGCTTTCCTGACATTATTGGCCTCTATGAATTTCTTGATTTGCCTTCCCTGCTCAAGGCTTTTAAGAGCCATAATTCCTGGCAGATCGAAACCTGGAAGATCAGGGACTATTGGCACGGCTCCGGTGGCAATGAGCAGCTTGTCAAATGGACAGGAAAATTTTTGGTGGATATCAGCAATAACACTATCATGATCACCTGAAGAGACATGATCAAGGCAATCATTGGCAGAATCAGTATTGCCGGACAGTATCACACCGGAAACAGTTTTCCTGACCGGGTCTATATGATCTACCCTGTGGCCGGTAAGAAGATTTATTTTATTTGTCTGCCTGAATACATCCGCCTTTCTTACAACAAGATCATCCATATCTCTTGAGGGGTCTGCAATGTTGTAGGGCATACCGCATGCACTGTATGAAACATCCAGGGTCTTTTCCAGAACAGTCACCTCTATTTGAGGGTTATTCCTCTTTGCTTTGCTTGCGGCACTCATTCCTGCGGCATCGCCTCCGATAATTACAAATTTCATATATTCCTCCTGTGATATGACAAGATGATAAAAGGTTTAGACGGTTAGCCCAACATGATGATGAGAAGATAAACAGGTTCGCTGCAATTGTTTATGGATTGAAATTTTTGAGCAATACAGCAATACAATGATGCATAACAATTTAAACATTCATGGCCGTTGCGTGGCTACCCTGAACCATGAAAATCAAAATGGATTTTCATGGTAAAGTAATAGAAAGAAAAACTGCTTGTCAGGATTTATTGAGAAACTTGCTTGTAAGTATGTTTGTGAGGGGTGTGTATAAAGGAAATCAGTATAAAGTCTTGAAACTTTACACTGATTTCCTGAAAATATTAGCGTCTGCGTTTGCTTCTGATATGTTCTTTTATCCAGTGCAGATCTCTGAGAAGATCTTCAGATTTATCAATCAATTCAGCATTGTCAACCGGCTTTTCCATATAATCATCTGCTCCGGCATCCATTATTTCATTCATGTTCTCTTTAGATGCATGGCCTGTAAGGATTAGGATCTTGATATGTGATGTAGAATCATTGGTTTTAAGAAATTTGCAGGCCTCAAATCCGTCCATCTGTGGCATCATAAGATCAAGAATAATAAGGTCGGGGTTAAACTGTTTTGCCTTTACACCAGCCTCGAAACCATCTTTTGCTGTCTCAACTTCAAAAGATTCTTCAAGAAAGAGTTTCTCAAGTCCCTTTACAACCAATTCATTGTCATCAACAATCAAAACTCTTGCCGGAGCGTCAATCTGCCTGATCATCATCTTCATGCCCTGGGCTTTCAGTGATTTTTCAAGATCAGATTTAATAATTCTGTGATGCCCGCCAGGGGTAACAAAAGAGTTTATCTTGCCAGCTTTAACCCAGCGCCACATGCTCATTCTGGTTACGCCACAATATTTCGCCGCCTGGGGAATTGTCAGAATATCAGGATTTTTGCTCATTTGTTTTTTCCTTTATTTTTTATAGTTATATGTTTGATTATTTTTTCATATTCACCTTTCTGATACACAAAAAAATGTAAGGCTAAAAGAAAAGAGAAGTTAAAAAAAATATTTGGTTTTTTTTATTATCAACCGAGTCTTTTTTGGATATTATGATCTTTTGTCAGTGCTGTTTTTTGTAAAACCTCCTTTATTTTTCAATACCGAATACAATAGTATTATTATAGTTATAATTTTATAAGATATTATTTTTACACCCCATTTTCTGGGTATAAAACCAATACATTCATAACACCACCCTGTAAAAAATAGCAAAAGATAAATGTAAAAGCAATAGCAAATATAACATTTTTTTTATTCTGTTGATTTTTTTTAAATAACATATGGCATACTTCATTTTCCGGTTACTATTTTATTCGGCCGCATACCCGTTTTCAGGGGACTAATTTAAAGAATGTCGACTGCTCTTGATGCGATATGAAGCATGCCTAACATGTGGAATGTTTACTGGCACATCTCTTTAAAGGTAGCTATAAGGCCGTTTGTTGAACTGTCGTGGCAAGTTATTGAATCAGGATTTTCAAGTTCCGGAAGTATTTTTGCCGCAAGCTCTTTTCCAAGCTCGACACCCCACTGGTCAAAACTGAATATATTCCAGATAATGCCCTGAACAAATATTTTATGTTCATACATGGAAATAAGGCTGCCAATGGTTCTGGGGGTAAGCTTTTTAAAAAGTATGGAATTTGTGGGCCTGTTTCCTCTGAAAACCTTATGCGGGGCTATTTTTTCAATTTCTGAATCGCTTTTTCCTCTGGCTCTCATATCCTGAATCACAGACTCAAGACTTCTTCCATTTAAAAGAGCCTCGGTTTGTGCGAAATAATTGGATAAAAGGATTTTATGGTGGTTTTTGACAGGGTTGTGGCTTATTGCCGGGGCAAGAAAGTCCGCCGGAATCATCTGGCTTCCTTGATGTATAAGCTGATAAAACGCGTGTTGTCCGTTTGTGCCGGGTTCCCCCCAGATAACAGGACCTGTCGCATACCCTTTTGTATTTTGTCTGCTCATACCCTCTAAGTTATTATTATTGCGTGGGTTTGAATCTTTTGTGTCTATGGCGTTGTCCAATGGAGTATTTGACATAATAAATGAATTGTTTTGAAAGGTTTCTTCAATCTGCTCTCCATTTCTGTCAACACTCTTGCCGTTGCTTTCCATGTTTCCCTGTTGAAAATAGGCCGGAAATCTGTGCATATACTGATCATAAGGAAGGATAGCCTCTGTTTTTGTGCCAAAAAAATTTGTGTACCAGATGCCTATCAATCCAAGAATTACCGGGATATTCCTGTCAAAAGGGGCGGTTTTAAAATGTTTATCCATTTCGTGGGCTCCGGCAAGCAGTTCCTTGAAGTTTTCGAAACCCACGGCACAGGCAATAGAGAGACCTATGGAAGACCACAGCGAATATCGTCCTCCAACCCAATCCCAAAATTCAAACATATTTTCTCGTGCAATTCCAAATGCCTCAACAGCAGAGGCATTGGTCGAGATGGCTGCAAAATGGTGTTTTATGGTTCTTTCATCGCCAGCATGTTCAAGAAACCACCTTCTGGCTGTGTGGGCATTGGTCATGGTTTCGAGTGTTGTAAATGTTTTGGACGCAATCAGGAAAAGTGTGGTTTCAGGGTTTGTTTTTTTTAGTGTCTCCATGATGTGAGTTCCGTCAACATTGGAGATAAAATGCACAGACAGATTCTTTTGAGCATAAGGCTTGAGGCACTCTGTAACCATTGCGGGCCCAAGATCAGACCCGCCAATCCCAATATTGACAATGCTCTGGATCGGTTTTTCGGTGTAGCCTTTCCACTTCCCGGATATTATTTTTTCAGAAAAATCCTCCATTTGACAAAGTACTCTGTTTACATCTGGCATGACATCCTTGCCGTCAGCGAATATTGGAATATTATCCATATTTCTCAACGCAATATGCAGAACCGGCCGGTTCTCTGTCCCGTTGATTTTATCTCCTGAGTACATTTTGTCTATTGCGTCCTTGAGATAGGTTTCAAGTGCAAGCTGACATAAAAGATCGAGAGTTTGAGATGTGATGATATTTTTGGAAAAATCAACAAGAATATCATTCCATCGTATGGAAAATTTTTGAAATCGATCGCTTTCTTTTGCAAACAGATCCTTCATGTGGACATTTTTCATGATTTCATAGTGCTTTGTAAGCTTTTCCCAGCTTGAGGTTTGCGTGGGGTTTATTGTTTTGAGCATGGTTTTTTTCTCCTTTGATGTTGTGTTTTGTCTTTGCAATAAATTCCAATGCAATAATGATTGCAGTTTAAGCTGATGATCTCATGGTTCTGATAACAGCCATGCCCTGATGGACACAAGTAAAAATTAAAGTCTTGTAACTACAGATAGTTCAAGAGACTTTCAGATAAAACATTCATGGCCGTTAGGTGGCTACCCCGCCGAACCATGAAAATCAGAATGCATTTTCATGGTAAAAAAATGTTTATAAAAAAATGTTTATAAAAAACATTGATGTACTGTTAAGCTGTTTTTATTAAAACTTTAGGCTGGTTCAATTGATAGAAAGCTGTACAATAATATGATGCTCGTTCAGTATATTTATATAAAATTGATTTGTATTTTTGCAGTGCAATAGTTTTTTAGACTGATTTTTTATTCTGGTATGTTGTTTGCTGTTTAATCTCAGATATATCAGATGCATTAATCTTTTACAGTAAAAATGCATTAAAAATCAGTGCCTTCACATAGATATTCAAAAATAGTTGACACTTTTTTAAAGCAAGCCCCTGAAAATGGGGGATGCGACTATAAAAAGTGTCAACCTACAGATGAAGAATGACTAAAAATCTATCAAATATCGCTTCATTAACGTCAGAAGTGCTAAAATTATATCCGGTAGATCAATTCTTGCTGATGGCTTTAAGCAATAAACTATAAACATTAACCCGATTTAAAATTTAAGGAGTATTTCAATGCAGGAAAGTTCAAATTCAATGAATAAAGGCGTAACGTTTGCTTCGGTAATCTGTTGTGCTATTTTTATTATTGCGACTTTGATTTCACCGGACGGTGTAAAAGAGATATTTGATAAGCTGTTCAAGTTTTTCATTAATAATTTTGGCTGGTCATATCTTTTGTTTGTGGCAGGTTTTGTTATCTTCTGTTTTAGCGTTGCATTCAGTAAATTTGGCTCCGTTAAACTTGGCAAGGATGATGATGAGCCTGAGTTCAGTATAGGTTCATGGTTTGCCATGCTTTTTGCCGCAGGTATGGGCATTGGGCTTGTATTCTGGGGTGTCGCGGAGCCGGTGTATCATTTTGCGGGACCTCCATTTGCAGAGCCCAAGTCTGCTCAGGCTGCTGCAGATGCCATGCGAACTACATTTTTTCACTGGGGGCTTCATCCCTGGGCATGTTACGCTGTTGTTGCAATGCTTCTTGCCTATTCTCACTTCAGAAAAGGAAATCCCTTTCAGTTGAGCTGGATTCTTGAACCTCTCATCGGGCGTGAAAGAGTAGAGGGTATTATTGGTAAATCTATTGATACTCTATCCATTGTTGTAACACTTTTTGGTGTTGCCACATCTCTTGGGCTTGGGGCCATGCAAGTATCTACCGGCTTGAACAAACTATTTGGTATTCCCAATACCACAGCAGTTTCAATCACAATTATCGTTGCAGTTACGATACTTTATATTATATCAGCGGTCAGCGGTGTGAATAAGGGTATTAAAATCTTGAGCAATACCAACATGGTTATCGCCTTTGGCCTGATGCTTCTGATTCTAGTGACCGGCCCTACGATCTATATTTTGAAAAATCTGATGGAATCACTTGGAAACTATTTTCAAAATATTGTCTGGTTGAGTTTTTTCATGGATACCACAGGCGGGGTTGCCAAACATGCCGGCTATGAGTGGATAGGTGCGTGGACAGTTTTTTACTGGGCATGGTGGCTTACATGGGCTCCTTTTGTCGGAGCATTTATCGCCAGAATTTCCAAGGGCCGTACCATCAAGGAGTTTGTGCTTGGTTCGCTTTTGGCCCCAACTCTTCTTTGTGCTATCTGGTTTAGCATCATGGGAGGCACAGCTATTCACATGGAGCTTGCTGATACTGCCGTGGGAATTGCGGACGCAACGTTTAAAGATGTTACCATGGCAATTTTTGTGATGTTTGACCATTTTCCAATGGGTTTTGTCATGTCACTGCTCTCCATGATTCTTGTATGCATATTTTTTATCACATCGGCTGATTCTGCAACCTATGTAGTTGGAGTTATGAGTTCAAATGGCAATCTTGACCCCAAAAACAGTCTGAAAATATTCTGGGGGGTTCTGTGCAGCACTATTGCATCAATGCTTCTGTTGACCGGCGGACTGAAAGCTGTTCAGACAATCGCTTTTGTAGTCTCTTTTCCATTCATGTTGCTTATGGTGATTATGATATTTGCGTTTTTCCGCTCGCTTGGCCTGGAAAAAATCTAAATAAACGGGCATGTCCGTGTTGTTGGATACCCTCGACCATGAAAGCAAGAAAAGCGAGACAGCATTTTCATGATAACATAAGTAATAGCCTAAAAATTTCTTCCTGTTACTCAAATCATAATTATTTGATATTATTATCATATTAAACTATAGATGCAGGTAAAAACTTTAGCACTGGTACTTACATGGCAGATTGTCCCGCCACAACGAAAAATAAAAATCTCATGATTACAGCTATTTTGAAAGACTTTCACATAAAAAGCAAGGTATCCCCAATTTGCTGCTGATCACTATTTGTTAGAGGTATCAGCAGCAAATTTTTTTTTGTCAATCTGGTATTTCTTTATCTTGTAGTGGAAAGACTGAGGCGAAAGCCCCAGCATTCTTGCTGCCTTTGCCGCATTGCCATTTGTTTCTTTCAGTGCGTTGCATATATGCTCTTTTTCATTGGCAGACTGGCTTTCCAAAAGTGTCAGTTTTTTGGTTGACTGTTGAGATGATAAAAATCTTGATGAGACTGTGGAATCCTCATGACCTGATGGCATGTGAATAGAAAGATCTTCTTCTGAAAAGAAACTGTTGTGTCTGGAAAAATCGTTGCTGTACCTTGAAATTTTGTTTTCATATTCTGAAAGATGGCTTGAATCAAAAAAAGTTCCCGAAGCATTCAAAAGACTTAGAACATGCCCTGGAAGATGCTTCAATCTTATACTGTGATCCCCATTTACGATATTCATCGCCCCCTCTATGACATGCTCAAGCTCTCTTATATTTCCTGGCCAGGGATAGCTGCCAAAAATCGCTTTCACTCTGTCAGAAATCCCTGTTACCTGTTCTCCAAGCGACTCATTGAATTTTGCAATAAAGTGGGCTATCAGCAAATCCATGTCATCCATACGTTCTCTTAAAGGGGGTATCAGGATAAAAACCACGCCCATCCTGTAAAAAAGATCAAGTCGAAGAGAGCCGTTCTTGATAATGGTATCTGGATCTTTGCTTACAGTGCTGATAATTTTAATGTTTAAATTGGTCTCTTCAAGTGAGCCAACTCTGCGAACCTTTTTTTCCTGCACAACTCTTAACACCTTTGCCTGTAAGGATAAAGGCATTGAATCAAGTTCGTCCATAAAGATAGTACCCCCGTTGGCCTGTTCAAACAAACCTGCTTTGTCTATCGAGCCTGTGAATGCTCCTTTGGATGTCCCGAACAGTATCCCTTCCAGAAGGTTTTCCGGTATTGCAGAGCAGTTAATGGGTATAAATTTTTTTTTGGACGCGGATCTGTAATTATGAATGGACTGGGCAAAAATCTCTTTTCCGGTTCCGGTCTCTCCGGAAAGCATTATGGGCGATGGTGAATCAGCAGATAATTTCGCCATATTGACAGCGTTTAGAAGTCCAGAATTATTTCCGACTAAATTTGCAAAGGTAAACCGGGTACCATTATCCCTGGCTCTTGCCTTTTTTGACGCTTTGCCTGTTGAAATTATATTTTCAAGCATCTGATAATCTTTGGTAAAGCTTATTGCACCCGCAATTTTACCGTTTTTGAAAATAGGGAATACATTGCTGATTGTATTGGCAACCTTACCGGTTCTTGTCTGATATATTATCACATGGTCTCTCACTGGAAGACCGGTTTTGATACATCGCATGGTTGTACTTGTGTTTTCGCTGAGCCTGTAAAGATCTGTTATTTTTTTTCCCAGTGCATACTCAATATCAAGGTCATCAATCTGGGATTGAGTTGTATTGTAATAGAGTATAATTCCCTCTGTGTCTGCAACAAGAACTCCTTCATGCAGATGAAACAGTATGGTTGAAATGTCAATATCATGAAAACTTAGTTTTTCGTTTAGCATTTTATGAAGTTCCACCATTTTGGATTCCCCTGTAAAAATTAGGTTTTATAAAATATTATGTTCAATAAGATCAGTAGTTACATACAGTATTGCAAATCAGGCTTTACTGCTCGCAAGTTCTAAATTTTCAATGTTACGCACCACCCTTGATAAATAATGGCTTTAAATGGTTTTCAAA
>JADFYT010000339.1 GCA_015232935.1 Desulfamplus sp. | reverse complement strand
TAAGCCATCCTGAAGAGCGGATTGTTTTTGCAAAAATAAAGAATCTTTCAGCAACGGTCAAAGATGAAAATCTCACCAGACTGGCACTGATAATTGTCGGCAAAGCGGTGGAAACTGCAAGCCTTAAAAAGGCTGTGATAAAATCAAAACTTTATGATGCAGGCTTTTCCCATGGGTTCAGAGGGCAAACTTGTGGTTGCGGTTCCGGATCTGATGCTGTCAATGCAGATACTATATCAATCTCTGTCATTCCAGACAAAATAGTTGATGGCTCTGCCAATTCCAAGATTCAGATAGACAAAGAGGGTTCAGATTGTTCGTGACGGGAAAGATCTGTATATGGGCAATTACTCCCGGAGGCGTCAAGATCGGGCAATACCTTAATTTTGCTATCCCTCACAGTGATTTTCTGGTTTCACAAACTATTGCAGATTCTATTGATGTTCCTGACAATACAGTTGTTTTTGAAAAACTCCAGGTCATGTTTTCCAAACTTTTCCGAAGTTACTCCGCCCATATCTGTATTTTTTCAACAGCCATCGCCGTCAGAATCGCGGCTCCTCTTATTGAGTCAAAACTTGCTGACCCGGCTATCGTTGTTATGGACGACAGAGGGGTTCATGCTATCAGCCTCTTGTCGGGCCACCTTGGCGGTGGAAACCAGCTTGCCCTTGAAGTGGCAAGAATCACCGGAGCCACTCCTGTTATTACAACAGCGACAGACATCAACAACCTTCCGTCTATTGACATGGTTGCAAAAAAAGAGAACCTTCTGATCCAGAATCCTGAAATGATCAAAAAGGTTAATATGGCATTTCTTCAGGATAAATCTATCAGGATACTTGATCCGTTGAATATTGTTGCACCTCATATTCCTGAACAGTTCCGATGGAATGAGTCTCACCAAAATCCATATGTTGCCACGGTGATATGTTCTGATATGGAAAGGCCAGAGGCAGGAGTGGAAAAATTCTCATTATATAATGGGAGGGCAGGGGAGGTTCCACGTGAAACCTTGATTCTGCGTCCATCGTCCCTCATGGCCGGAATGGGATGCAACAGAGGCACAACTGCAAAAGAGCTGCTTGATTTTCTGACAACTGCATTTAAAAAGAACAACCTGTGCCTTAACAGTCTTGCGGGTATTGCCACAACATCTGTGAAACATGATGAAACAGGGCTTCTTGAGCTTGCTCAAGGATTGGGCAAACCGATCCTGTTTTATGACAAAGCCGCATTGAATTCAGTCGAGACTATTGAAAATCCGTCAGATATTGTGGAAAAGCATATAGGCGTAAAAAGCGTATGTGAAGCGGCATCCATTCTCGCGGCACACAACGGGAACCTGATCTTGCCAAAGATAAAAAGAGGGAACGCGACCCTTGCAGTGGCGAGAATGAAAAAGTATAAAAACCGGATATAAAAACATAATATGCCCCATGTGGCTGCATATATAAACATTCATGGCCGTTACATAGCCACCCCGAATCATGAAAAACAAGAGTGCATTTTCATGGTAAACCAAGGAGAGTTCATGCTATTGAAAACCCCAAAACTTTTTGTAATAGGTACAGGCCCCGGAAGTCTCGACCATATCTCCAAACGTGCCATTGATCTTTTGAAGGCCTCGGATTGTGTCGCAGGCTATACTGTTTACATTGATCTGATAAAAGATGTTATTAAAGACAAAAAAATCATCTCTACCGGCATGACAAAAGAGGTGGACAGGGTTGAGCAGGCTATTGCAGAAGCATTAAAGGGATCTTCTTGTTCCCTTGTCTCCGGAGGTGATGCAGGTATTTATGCAATGGCAGGATTAGTCTTTGAGATATGCCAGAAAAAAGGGATCAGACTGGCAAGACATGTGGACGAGGAAAACAGAAGTGATTCTGGTTCCGGAACCTGTCTTGAAATAGAGATTGTTCCAGGGATTCCGGCTCTTGCTGCCGGAGCATCTCTTTTAGGTGCCCCTTTGACACATGATTTTGCGGCAGTGAGTTTAAGCGACCTTCTGACGCCATGGGAGAAAATTGAAAAACGGCTCTCTTCGGCTGCTGCTGCCGATTTTGTCATTGCCATCTATAACCCTAAAAGCAAAAAAAGAGACTGGCAGTTGACCAGGGCAAAGGAGCTGATTCTTGCCCATCGTGACGGGGATACCCCTGTTGGAGTAGTGACTTCCGCCATGAGAGATGATCAGAAAATAACCATCACCACCCTGAAAGATATGGACAGGGCAGAGGTCGGAATGCAGACCATTCTGATTGTGGGCAACGAAAGCTCTGTTCAGTATCTTGACTTCATGTTTACCCCAAGAGGATATTCAGGCAAATATGATATATAAAAAATACGGACTGTTTCCATGAAGCTTATTTTCAATGAAATTATCAGTTTGATCACCAAAAAACAGGAGCGCAACATATGGCTGGTAATAAGGTTCTCTATCTCTTTAGCCGTATTGGTTACTCTCTACAGCATCCTGTTTCATTTCCTGATGATATTTGAAAACAGGGATTTCAGCTGGATCACCGGCTTTTACTGGACTCTTACGGTAATGTCCACCCTTGGTTTTGGTGATATCACTTTTTCCACCGATATAGGCAAGATTTTCTCGATTGTTGTCCTCATGTCGGGAATTGTCTTGCTTCTCACAATGCTTCCATTCACTATCATTCAGTTTTTATATCTGCCGTGGCTCGAAGCCCAGTCCAAGGCCAGAGTGCCCAGAGTGCTGCCAGAAGGCACGAAGGATCACGTTATCCTTACAAGTTATGATTCTGTTGCAATCACTCTGGTGGAAAAATTCCGCCAGTATAATCACGAATACGTTATTGTAATAGAAGATATGCATCAGGCACTGGAACTTAAAGACCTGGATCTCAGGGTGGTTGTGGGAAATATCGGT
>JADFYT010000338.1 GCA_015232935.1 Desulfamplus sp. | reverse complement strand
CCCCAAACCACACACCCCCCAGCCGTCGCATCCAGGCAAACAGGGTAAGCAGATTATCAGTACTGACACCAAGGACAATGGTCTCATTTTCATCAAAAAGAGATTTTGCGATGTTATATCCTGGCCACTGGTCAGAACATACAGGTGTCCAGGCTGCGGGAATAAAGGTGAGAAGAACATTTTTTTTATTCTTGAATTGACTTAATGTTATGGTTTGTCCGGAGATGGCTTTCAACGTGAAATCAGGTGCACTCTCTCCAATCCTGACTTTCAGGTTGCTGTCAGTGGGTTTAAGATGCCCTGTGTTATATATCTTGTCTCCATAAATATCGGACAGAGCATAACCAGACGATTGAATAGCAATGACGTCAAACATGGCGACCGACAATGTCAGACTCAAAACAGTTACTAATAAACGCATGTTATTTAACCTCCTGCAAAAAAACGGCTCATCAGTTATGACCTCTCTGGATCACTGCAAAACGGTAATAGCTTCAATCCGGATTGTTTTTACTGCAAATCAGCCTGCTTTATAATTTGCTGCAAAAACACTTCCGGCTGTCTTTCTCCCCCTGATTCAGAAAGAAAGACCTTTAAGGAATTATCTGATACTGTCTGGGAACTATCCACTTTTTGAGAACTGTCCGCTTTTTGAGAACTGTCCACTGTCTGGGAACCATTTTTCAATCTTTTTATGCCAATGAAATATGGAGTGCGAACTCCCCCCAGAAGTTTATGAATCTTGAAATCCGGATCGGGAAAAAGCGGGAACTCGATGTTATATGTCTTGCGAAAAAAGTCCACCTCAAAAGCAGAGTTTCCAACGCCGATACCAATCAATTTGATCCTGTCCCTGTATAGCTCGTTTTTTTGAATCAGATTAAAAAAAGCATTCATATTGGGAGCATCTTTCTGGCAATGAGGGCAATACATGCTGAAAATTTCCACAAGCACAACATCTGCATTGATATCATTGATATCAAAGGTTTTATCGCCTGGATTCTGTCTGCTTACCCCCAGATATGCCTGATGTGCCATGTTCTCAGGAGGCTCAAAGTCAACGGTTGACAGTTGTATGCCTGTCATGGGATCTTTTGGTTGTGCCTGAATATCCTCTGATATGAAAAAAGATATGCAGGCGGATATGATTGCTATAAAAAGCATGCGTATGTAATGAGAACTCATCAGAAAAGTCCTTTTATCAGTTACCAGGTTTTTCTTCTTTGGATATTGTTGGAAGAACACTTGAGTATCCCTGTTCCGTGGCCTGAATATCCAGGTGAAGGGTGCACAAAAGTTCCAGTTGAGGATAAAAATCTCTTGTCAGCTCTCTTAGATCAATAAGTTTAATATATTTCCCACAACTGTCACAAAGATCGACCCTGTACTCTTTTTCCTCTTCATTGTAAAAATAGTGCTGTTTTTCTTTTTCTTTGTTCTGACAAAGGGCACATCCCATTCTTGAAGTTTTCCATTGATGCTGACAAAAACCGCAGATGAGATATTTTTCCCCATCCTGATTCAAAAATGCCATCTGGGGAAGATTGCCACAAATGGGGCAATAACCCTTTTTCCAGTCACTGTTTAAACCAGCACCTGCTAAAGTATTTTCTGTTTCAATATTTTTTCTTTTAACAGAACTCTCCAGATCAGGCATTTCCATCTCTACATCAGACTTCTCCAGATCCGGCCTCTCTTTGGCAAGACAAAATCCCAACTGCTCGGCACCAATCCTGATTGCAGGTGCGATTGCCCAGAATGCAAAAAAAATCAGCTCTGCCTCAGGAACATCAATTTCCTTCGAGGTCTCTTTCAGTAGTGTCCGGCCATCCTGGAGCAAGGAGCTAAATATATCTTCTGGTTTAAATCTGTTTTCGGACAGGCATTGAAGAATCTTTTTTGCAGCGGAACTTAATTTTTGTGTTTTATTCAGTGCCAGAGTACAGATTTTTTTAAGAAGAATTTCTGCCTGTTCAGGATCAATCCTGAACCAGGAAGAATCAACAAGTGGCATACCGCTGTCTGATTTGAGTTTGAGCTTATCCAACTCAATCTCAATGGGGTCGATATCAAGCCGTTGCCTGCTCTCCTCTTGAGCAAGAAAAAACTCTTCATAAAAATTAATTAACTCCTCATAGGCAGGCCTTGCCTGTCTGAGCTTTGAAGCACTCTTTTTTATCTGTTCTGATGTGATTGCTCTATCTTCTGATGTGATGCATCTATCTATGGTCATAAGATCTCCGTTGATTTTCCAGCCGGTAAAGTAAAGGGCACTCATACTATGTGCCCTTAAAGTGTTTAACTCAAGTTTTAAAAGGGGGACATAAAAGAACCCCCTGAACTTTCAAATAACTGATCATACCCTCATCAAGGATGCAAATGGGCTGAACATCCGCCTTAAAGCAACCTTGCGGCTGATTCCTCTCTCAACGCTGCTGCGTGAGGCTACAGCATAATCATAATAGAGTTTAGGCTCCTGGGCAACCAGATAGATAACATTGACATCGTCCGGATTGAGAATTGAAGCCTTTGGATACTTTGGCTTGACTTCAGCAAGTCTGCTGTTGGCCATGGCAACCATCTCCTCACGGTCTCCAAAGTTCATGGTGCCGGTAGGACAAGTGCCTACACAAGCCGGTTTCAGTCCATTATGCACCCTGTCATTACACATATCGCACTTGGATATAATTCCATCTTCTCTCTTCCTTGGAATATTGTAAGGGCATGAGTCAATAATGGCCTCCGCGTCCAGGTCCTTTGTTTTTGCTGTATAGAGAATGGCACCGGTTGCATCGTCACGATAAATTGCACCGGCATTTTCAGCAACCTGCAGACATGGTGCTTCAAGGCAATGACGGCACTGATCAGGAAAAAAGAGCCAGTTCAGTTTATTGTCGATAATCTCCTCT
>JADFYT010000337.1 GCA_015232935.1 Desulfamplus sp. | reverse complement strand
AGATCAACACAATGCTTCTGGAGCTTCTGGAACTCAGATTCCAGAATTCAATGTCAAGTGCTCTGGATGTTTTGCAGCAACGGGAGATGGTGGCGAAAAGCCGTGCCAGAATTCCCGTGCTTGAACTCAGGGAGGCTTCTCTTTTAAATGCGATTTCATTGCTATGTGGAAGGCCATCACCAAAAGAGATATCCATAAACACATCAAACCTGAATGATCTTCCCTCCATGCCGGCAATGGGGATTCCTGGGGATCTTCTGTCAAACAGACCCGACATTAAAAGTGCCGGCTTTCGCCTGAGTTCATCCCGGTGGGCAACTTTTCAGGCAATGACGGACAGGCTTCCCTCCCTTAACCTGACTGGAAGTTTTCTGTTTCAGCACACAAGCCTGGACGCTATTCTCAAAAACTGGGTTGTTGCCTTGGCTTCAAGACTTGGCGGTACATTTTTTGACGGCGGAAAGAACAAAGCGGCAATTGATCTTGCTTCAGCAGTTGTGGATGAACGCCTGGCCGCCTATGAAAAAACGGTTTTTACAGCCATTCTGGAGGTTGAGAACGCTATTGCTGCTGAAAAATATCGCACCAGATGGATTGATCTGATGAAAGCCGAGCTTAATGCCGCAAATCTTGCTCTGGAAGAGGCACGCAATCGTTATAACAACGGCATGGATACCTTTATTCCGGTTGTCACAGAGCAGTTGAATGTCCAGAATCTTCAGATGAGTCTGCTTGAGCAGAAGGCCGTGCTATTTAAGGATCGCATTGCACTTCACAGGGCTGTTGGCGGCAGATGGACAGAGGATATCAAAAGTATTAACAATAATATGAAAAACGAGTAGAGCATTATGTCTGAATCAGGATAGTCAGGATGAACAGGAAATTCAGGATAGCCTTATCCTGTTCATCATTTTATCCTGAGCATCCTGATTCAGACAATATTAACAAGGGAAAAATGACCGATACATCTCGGTTTTGGAAACATATGGATTACAAGGAGACAAAAAAAATGAGTCTGGACAAACTTAAAGAAAAAATCAAGGCACATCCTGATTATTCAAAAGTGGGGATGGTTCTTTATCACAATGGCGTTGTACGTCTGACCACAAGAGACGGGCAGGAGGTAACGGGTTTATCCTTGACGGTTGATCACGGCAAACTAAATCAGATCATTGCTGAACAAAAGGCAAAGCCCGGCATTGTTGAGGTTCTGGTCGAGATTCAGGAAAACAGGGATCTTGATGTGGGAGAGGATGTCATGTATATCGCCGTGGCAGGTGATATAAGGGAAAATGTCATTGCAACCCTTACCGAGACCCTGAACCGTGTTAAATCTGAAGTTACATCAAAAACACAGTTTATCAAATAATTAAAATCGGTAAACCTCCAGCTCTGCTGGCACATTCCCCAAGTTTGATAGTCTCGTAAAAAGTCATTTTTAAAAAATGCCTGTTCAGGACTTTTTACGGGAACATCAAATTTTTCCAAACAGATCTAACTGCTGGCCACAATCCTTTTTTTCTGCTTTTTTAAACTCGGATCTGCTGTAATGTTTTAAATTCTCCTCAATAGCATCCAGAAATGGAGACCTTTTAGCCGCAACAGTTTTGCCGTAAACAATCCTTTTTTTTGCGTGGCACAGATAGAGCCTCTCCTCAGCCCGGGTCATTGCTACATAGAAAAGCCGCCGCTCCTCATCAATATTTTCACATTTGTTAAAGAACGGGATCAGGCCATCCATGCAGCCTGCAATAAACACCACTTTGAATTCAAGGCCTTTTGCGGCATGCATGGTCATCAAGGAGACTTTTTCCGCCTGATGTTCAACTGTATCTATATCTTTTTTCATTGCAATATGCTCATAAAAAACAGCCGGATCAGGGTATTTCTCAGCCTCTTTTACAAGCAGCTCCCGGGTTTCAATACTCTTGTTGCTCTTGCTGATGATCTTGTCTATTGCAAGATGGTCAATTAATTGCTTCAGAATTTCTGCAGTGCTTTTTTGTTTAATCTCGGTCAAAGGAAGCATCATGAATTTTTTAGAGTAACGTGACAGCACCTCCTGATCGTAAAATGTCCCTCTGTCTATAATTATCCGAAGCGAGGATATCAGCTCTTTTATCCCTTTTTGCAAAAATATGTTTTTTCTGTCTGCTGTCTGAAACGGAATACCCGCCTTTTCAAACACTCTGGACAACACTTCACTTTGTTTTTTCGTGCGGTAAAGAACTGCCACATCAGAGAATGAATATTCATCATTGAGTGCGGAATCCGCCTTTCCGGCATCCATTGAGAACATGGAAATTCCGCCCACAAGTCGCTCTATGGTTTTTCCTATCATCACAGCCTGTGACTCTTCGGAAGCTGCTTCAAGAATATGAATATGCTGTTCACCCTGAATGCCCGAATAGATCTTTGTCTTTGCAGGATTTTTTTCCTCTCTTCCTGTTTCAGGGGCTCGGGTTAATAAAATTGACTCTTCTTTGCCGGTTGCAGGTAATTGGTGCACTGAAACTGTTACATCTCTACCGGTTGCAGGGAATCGGGTTGACGAAATCTCTCGGTCTCTGCCGGTTTCAGGGAGTTGGTTTGACGAAAATGTTCCATACTTTCCTGTGATTAGTTGAAATGACGCTTCAAGAATGGTCTCTGTTGATCTGTAGTTTCTCTTGAAAACAATTTTTTCAGTATCTGGATAGTCCTGTTCAAATCGCTTGAAATAGTGGTTATCCGCCCCGCGGAAGCCATAAATAGACTGATCAGGATCGCCTATTACGCAAAGATTCTTCCCGTCGCCTGCCAACAGCCTGACAAGTTGATACTGACCTTTATTGATATCTTGATATTCGTCAACAAATATATATCTGAATCTCTCCTTCAATCTGGACAGCACGCCATCTTTCTGGCTGGCTT
>JADFYT010000336.1 GCA_015232935.1 Desulfamplus sp. | reverse complement strand
GCTTAGATTCTTTTCAAAATCGGAGAAACGGCCTTCGCTGGCACCGTCACTCATTACAATTATAGATGTATGATATTTGCCGCTCTCTGCGTCATTTTTAATGAGCTTTATAGCCACTTCCGCGGCTTTGTACATATTGGTTCCACCCGAAGGGGTCAGTGACTCGACTCTGTTCAAAAGCTCGTCAAGAGCTGCCGGATCATTGCCCTCAACCTTCCATGAAGCTACCGGATTGCTGTTAAAGGGAATTACATAGGTTGTATCTTCAGAAGAAGATTGCAGAAGAAATTCCTTTGCAATATTTTGATCCAGAAGGGTTCGCATAGCTTTTTTCAACTGCTTTTCCCCGTTGCCCTGCATGCTTCCCGAGTAGTCAAGTACGTAGGCGGTCAAAGAGGGTTTTCTGAAAGCTGTCTGATAAAGATTGAGTGCCTCGGATACAACATCACCTGAAGGGATGGTTACCGGGGTGATTATCCTTTCAAGATCAATCCCCCACTCAGGGTTGAATATCGCCTTGTCAGCCTTGGTCACAGCCATGCCTACGATTCCGGTTCGCCTTCCCTGCTGTTGAAGACTCTTTTGTACGGAATCAGAAAGCAGCCACTCCTGAAGTTTTAGAAACATCTCTTCCTTTTGGGAATCTGCGTGGTCAATATACCCCAACGGGCTGTCCGCAATGGTCACTCCACCTGCCGGGTAGATCGCATACAGAGGATCCTGTCCTTGGCCAAGTGTTTTGTTCATCTCGATAACCATTGACTCATAGTTGATCATTCCATCAAAATACAAATAGTTTTCAGCAAGCATATCCTTGAGCCAGCCTGAACTGCCTGAAGAGCGATCCACGGTGCGAAGAAAGCGCTTGATCTGATCCGCCACGTCCGCAGAGTTCAGATTGTCAATTGTCAACACCTCGGGAGAGCCGGCAAACGCGGAGAGAAACCCAAAAAACGCTGATGTGCCAGAGTTTGACTGGGTGGCTGATGTCATTGCAAATCTTATCTTTTTTTCTTCAAGAACCTTCAGGATATCAGTCACTGTGACCTCTTTGCCGATCCATTCAAGTTTGTTTGCAACAGACTTTTTTACGGCAAATACAACAGGAGAACGCATTATGCTTCTTGCGTGCTTTACCACGGAGGATTTATCTCCAAGCGATATCCAGAGGCTTGATGCTGGCCAGACCGCATCAAACTTGTTCCCCTTTCCTTTGGCAATCTCTCGCGAGATATCCACACTTCCCATGTATTCAATGGAAAGATTCATGCCGTTATTTGACGCGAACTTCTCAAGTATGGGGGCAAGGGCCATGTTTTCCGAGCCGCTGACAATTGAAAAGGGAACTTTGTGTTCAGGTACTGCAGAAGGTGAGTCTGAATTCTGTTGGTTTTGAGTGCCACTGTCACCGCAACCAATTAAAAAACATGCGGTGATGAACAGAAAAAAAAGAGTTGGTAAACGTCTTGCGGATGAGCTTTGCATTGGAGACCTCCTGCGTTTGACATGAAAATAGGGATCTTGCATGAAATTTATAATGTACCCTTGCCGGGTAAGGGATTTGTAAGAACTGAAGATTGAGAAAATATGAAAAAATATCTAACATGAGTGAAACAGAGCTTGCAAGTTATTTTAATTTGGTTCTCGTCCGCACATTGACAACAGCAGAGTCTATGCCATAGTCTTTTTGAATCTTGCCGATGCAATGGCAATAAACGATATTGACAATATCAACTGGGCAGCAATTGCGGGCCAGAGACTTACTATCCCTACATCCTTCATGACAATTCCTCTCAAGATCTGAAGAAACCATCGCATGGGATTAATAAAGGTCGCCCACTGAACAGCATCAGGCATGTTGTGGATCGGGAACATGAAGCCGCTCAGCATTACGCACGGCATCAGAACAAGAAAGCTCGTCAGCATGGCCTGCTGCTGGGTGGATGAACTTGCACTGATAATAAGAGCAAGGCCCATGTTGCCGCAAAGATAAATCCCTGCAAAAAGATAGAGAAGAAGAAGGCTTCCCTTGACATGCACCCCAAAAACAATAAAGGCAACAACAAGCATTATCGACATCGATATATAACCTGTAATCATGTAGGGAACTGTCTTGCCTATAATAAATTCCAGGCGTCGTATGGGTGTCACCATGACCTGCTCGATTGTGCCGATCTCCTTTTCCTTTACAATGCCGATACTGGTAAGAAGAAGGCTGAATATAAAGAGCATAACGGCAATAAGTGATGGGACAAAGTAGTATTTGCTCTCCTGATTGGTGTTGAACCATGCCCTTGGTATGGTTTTGATATGCATGGGATTTTCGGTTATCCCTTTTTTGTTCAGCCGCTCCATCATGATCGTGTTCCCATAGCTGCTTACCACATTATTGGCATATCCAAGGACAATTGCCGTGCTGTTGTTGTCTGTGCCATCGGTAAGCATCTGAACTTTTGCCGTCCTGCCGGCTTTGATCTCTTCTTCAAATCCGGCAGGAATATGAAGAAGTGCCCGAACCTCACCCTGATCCAGAAGAGCCGTTATCTCATTCATTGAGCCAAGATAACGCGATATCTTGAAGTAACCGCCTGATGTAAAACCGCTGACAAGTTCTCTTGAAGCCGCGGTTTTGTCCATATCAAGCAGTGCCATACGGATATTCATGACATCTGTGGTAAGGGCAAATGCCATGATCATCATCTGAATTACAGGAATCCCAAAGATCACCACTCTCATCCGTGGGTCGCGAAGCATCTGCAAGAACTCCTTGACAAGCATCTGTCTTATACGATGAAGCATGGTTTTACTCCTGTTTTTGTACGGCTAAAATCTGATGGCCTCGCAAAAAGTCCTTAATGGGCATTTTACAGCACAATAACTCGTTGATTTTATTGAACGCAGATTTTGGCAGATTGACTTT
>JADFYT010000335.1 GCA_015232935.1 Desulfamplus sp. | reverse complement strand
CAAGGATTTTTGAGTTTTCCAAACAGCTTGGAATCCTGCCTCTTCTTGAATACAGCGGCCATAAGGGATACCATTTCTGGTATTTTTTCAGTCAGCCTGTTGATGCTTCAAAGGTCAAATCGTTTCTGACAAGGATTGCCGAACCTGTAAATCCTGATATCTCGGGGTTTGATCTTGAGGTATTTCCAAAACAGGATAAACTTGGTTCAAAGGGATTTGGAAATCTTGTCAAGCTGCCTCTTGGAATTCACAGGAAAAACGGCAAGCCATCTTTCTTTATGGAGTGTGAAAAAAGAGATGTTGAATCCCAGCTTCTTTTTCTTGAAAAAATCATGCCTGCTGACCCCCTGATTATAGACAAGTGCGGTCAGAATGCTTTTCAGTCAAGGGACGCAAAGAGCAATGAGCAGATTGTACTGCATCCACGAATGGCGGCAATCGCAAAAGATTATCCGGAACTTTTTGAATTGGAGCGGCTCTGTCCTCCTGTTGGGCAGATTATTGCCATCTGCCGTGAAAGCAGAAGCCTTGCTTCCCGCGAGGAGAAGGTTCTGTATCAAACCATAGGGTTTTTGCCCCGTGCAAGGCATCTTGTTCACCATCTTATGGCCTCTTGTCCAGATTACAATCCGCATATGGTTGATTTCAGGCTCAGCAGAATTTCAGGAACTCCTCTCGGGTGCAAAAAAGTTCATTCGCTTCTTGGATTTGCCGGAGATTACTGTTCGCTTGAGCGGGATGGCACGGGTTATTTGCATCCTCTTGTTCACCTTGAAGCGTGGAAAAACATGGCAGAAAAAAAAAGCCCCAAAGCCATGAGGATTGAGAATCTTCAGGATGCTCTGGAAAACATGAAAACCGCTGTTGTTCAGTTGCAGCGTTTTCTTGGGTGATCCGGTTATGGATAGAGGCGTTCCAGTTATGGATGGAGGCGTAAATGTTTGTACTTGTATGTTTTGACATTGTTGATGACAGAACAAGATACAGGGTGGTAAAGACCTTGAAGGGATATGGAGTGAGAGTTCAAAAATCCGTGTTTGAATGCCCTGGTATGACTGAGCATAAATTTTTGAAAATGGTATCAATACTTGAAGATATCATTGACCACGCAGAGGACACTGTGCGATATTATCAACTTTGTGCGGCATGTGTGAAGGCTGTTGAATTTTCAGGAACAGGCAGACAACCTGATATCAGAAAGTATGCGGTGGCCTGAAAAACAGACAGCAAAATTTACGCCGGAATGCAAAGAGGTCAACTAACGGGATTTTTAGGTTTCATGGCAGGATTCAAGACTCATCTTTATGGAGGTATGGCGGCAGGGGCGGCAACATCATCTTTCTTTATACTCAAAGACCCCTCAATGTTCACTTCAACCCAGTTGTCAGGCATCTTTCTTACAGGCACTATAGGCGGACTGCTTCCGGATCTTGACAGTGACACCAGCAGACCATTTTCAATACTCTTCACGCTTCTGTCCATGATTGTGCCTGTCCTGTTTTTCAAGGAGATATCAACGATATGGCTCTATATCAAGCCGATGATAGAGCCTTTTTTTGTTTACATATCAAGATTTCAGCCATTTGAGCTACCTCTGTTTTCCGTCACAGTAACTCCTTTTCCATCAAGGCTTTCCCCTTTTCCGGCTCTTGAAAATCTTACGCCGGAATTTATCATCACATATTTTGCACTCTCGTATCTTGTTATCAGGTATGGCCTTTGCGAAGTGACCAAACGAATTACCATTCACAGAGGCATCATGCACAGCATTCCGTTTGCCCTTCTCTGTGCAGAAGCTGGTTTCCTGATATTTATTCCGTCAGGACCAGCAATGGCGACTGCTGTCGGGATCTCCATATTTTCAGGGTGCATTGCACATCTTCTGCTTGATGAACTCAACTCCATAACACTCAAGCATGGCTTTATTCCAAAATTGAAAACATCTTCAGGCAGTGCCATGAAATTAAAATCAGACTCGATTATTGCCACAGCTACAGTGTATCTGCTTGCGATAACCGCAGGGGTCAGGGTCATGACCTTGATGGGCATTGCACCTTGATACAGGTTTTCAGATTATATCCCGATCCTTCAAAATTGATTTTTTATGATTATTGTACTTTCATTGGATATAATAATGAGATAATTACGGTATTTCATTTCATCCGGTAATCTTGAATTATCATGCAGGAAATCTCCTGTAAGCAGGCAGGAGAGGAGAAAAAGAATAAGGAGGCTGACATGACAAACAAAAACAATCCATTCTCAGAGGCATCGGTTGAGCTTGATTTAAGAGGTAGGCAATCTGTCAGGGCTACTTTCAAACTCTCTGAAGAAGCTATTGGTTCATTAAGCCTTGTTGCCATTCATCTGGGAATCAAGCAAAAATCCCTTTTTGACCATTTGATAGATGATGCAAAATCATTGAATGATATTGCCGGGAATATAAGGCTTCGGCAGTTCAACAAGATCAACAGGGTTCAAAAGACATTTGTACTGAGCCGAAGAACCCTTGATATTCTGGAGTTGATCGCAAAAGATCACGATACTCCAAGAGATGCTCTGGTTGAGTATTCCATAAGAAAGCTTGAGTCGGTAATTCTTGCGGAGAAAAAAAGGCATGAACAGCGCAAGGAGTTTTTCAAGGAGCTGGCTCTCCACTGGGAGGCAGGCAAATCTCTTCTTGAAAAATCACGAAAAAGCCTTGGAGAGAATGACCCGTTCTGCCAGAATCTTGAAAAATCCATGACCGGCCTTTCAAGAAACATGCAGGAGCTTAGGTCATTTATTGAAAGAAGTTCTATTATTGAAGATTATCAGCCACTGTCAGGTGACAGTGGCTCTCAGGCATGATGGACATAACAGTCTGGCCGAGGTCATATTCAAGATAACCTGAAGTTTGATGACTTCGTAAAAAGTCAATTTCCTAAAA
>JADFYT010000334.1 GCA_015232935.1 Desulfamplus sp. | reverse complement strand
CCCTCATGCTCCTCGGCAAGCATTTTTCCTGTCCTGCCAAGACCGGTCTGGATCTCGTCAAGAATCAGCACAACATTGTTTTTGGTGCATATCTGCCTTGCCTTTTCAAGGTAACCGGCAGGAGGAATTATAACACCAGCCTCGCCCTGAATCGGCTCCACCATAAAAGCCACTGTATTTGGCGTAATAGCCTCTTCAAGAGCTTTTGCGTCTCCAAATGGTATGGATTTAAAACCTGGCACAAAGGGGCCAAAGCTTTTACGGGAATTCTCATCACTGCTGAATCCTATAATGGCAAGGGTTCTGCCGTGGAAATTGTCATCGCATACAATAATTTCTGCTTTATCCTCAGATACTCCCTTGGATTCATAGCCCCATTTTCTGACGCTTTTTATTGCGGTCTCCACGGCTTCGGCACCGGAATTCATGGGCAGAACCTTGTGGGAACGGGTAAGTGAACACAGCTCTTGATAAAAAAGAGCAAGCTGATCGCTTCTGAATGCACGCGATGTCAGTGTCAGACGCTCTGATTGGTCAATCATTGCCTGTCTTATTCTGGGATGGCAGTGCCCCTGGTTCACGGCAGAGTAAGCAGCAAGGCAATCCATATATTTATTGCCGTCAACATCCCAGAGCCAGATCCCCTCGCCTCTGCACAGAACCACGTCAAGGGGTTTATAGTTGTGGGCACCAAGTCTGTTTTCAAGTTCAATATACTCTTGGGTTTTCATCTTGTTTTTTCCTTTTTTTATATTTCAACAAAGCAGGTTGCACCCTGTTATCTTGTATTGGGTCACTGCATTGCGTCCGTTTTGCTTGGAGTGGTATAGGGCAATATCTGCCTCATGGACAATCTGAAGATAATTTTTGATATCAGGCCTGAACTGAACAACACCAAGACTTATGGTGATCTTGATTTCAGTGTTGTTATAAACTGTGGTCATTCGTTCTATACTCTGTCTGATCCGCTGGGCAAGAAAAGCAGTATTTTCAAGGTTGGTCTCAGGCAGAAGCATAAGAAACTCCTCTCCTCCGTATCTTCCGAATACATCTGAAGAGCGCAACTGGGATTTAATGGTCAACGAAGTATTTTTTAGCACCTCATCACCAGCAAGATGGCCAAAACTGTCGTTCACAATCTTGAATTTATCAATGTCAAAAAGGATCAAGGAGAAAAGGCTGCCATATCTCTTGGCTTTGGAAAATTCATATTCAATCTGTTTTTCCACATATTCCCTGTTATATATTGCAGTCAGGGCATCATGGTTTGTCATGTGCTCAAGGGTCTTGTTGATATCATTGATCTCCATGATTTTCTGCTGAGAGGCCACAACATCAGTCATGTCGTGTATGGCTATGCAGACACAGGTTTCGCCTGTATCCGAGTTGTGCACCGGTATGAAAGTGCAGTCCTGGTGCATGTATTCAATATTTTCTCCGCTTATCATTCTGTTATGGTGAAAACGGAACAGATAAGGTTTTTGTGTCCAGGAGACAAACGAGTAGTTTTTAATCAGTCTGACACTCTTGAGCTTGAGCTCAAGCCACTGCCTGGGAAGATAGGTAAAGATATCAAAGATATTCCTGCCTACAAGATCAGACGCGCTGATACCACTGTGCTTTACCATGAACTGGTTCCAGAAAACGACGTGATTGTACCCGTCAAGAACCGTTATGCCAATATTTATATGGTCAATGATATCATGAAGCGTATCAATATTATCAATCGAGATTTTATTCATAATCAGCCAGCATCTTGTTTAGAGATTCGTTTACGGCCTGAATGGCTTTTTCGGATATAAAGATCAACAGATCACTTTTAAATGATCGATCCTTCAAGACAAATGTAATTTTGGATAACAGGGTGTATTCCCACTTTAAATTACGGCGTTTGAAGGTTTCGTAAGCGATATTTCTAAGCACGTTGTTTTCCGAGAGCAACTCAGGTGGAGAAAAAGACATTTTTTGATTAAAAAGCTGCTCGGAAATACTGTTCAGGCACGCGCCAACCATAAGGTTTGTCAGCTCAAGCATGAAATCAAGCTCTTCCATTGCGTTGACCTGGTCCGGAACCCCGAGAATCTGGGATACCATCTGACGGGTCTCGTTGTTAAAAATAACAATGGCCTCGCCATCCATAAAGGAGAGGCTTCTAAATGTCTGCCTGAAAAGATTAACCTTTTCATTCTCCTCAAATACGCTCTCCTGAAGTACTTTTTGTGCAATTTTTTCCGCCTGAACTATCTGGATTTCAGGGACAGACAGATCAACAAAGGAGTTCAGTATTGTGGCAAGATCTTTTCCAGCCTGTCCCATGGCAAGATTTACAACCTCTTTGAGCATTTCATATTGATCATCTGTATATTGTATATGGCTCATAATAGATTAATTTCCTGTAAAACTTTCATTAAAGCCTCTCTGTTTAAAGGTCTCTGTTTTTCCATATACCCAACAGCACCCAAAGAACGGACGATTCTTTCTGATTCAGGCTGAATGTCTGCCGTCAATACAATGATATTTGCCTTGATGCCTTTTTCCTTGAGCTCTTGAAGAACTTCATAGCCGTTTTTTTCAGGCATGGTAAGGTCTAAAAAGACAATATCATAAGATGTTGAATAGAGCAGTTCAAGAGCCTCGTTTCCATTGCAGGCCTCACTGAATATCAACTCCCGATCACCAAAAATTATGGGAAGTTCCTTGGATATTCCTTTTCTTACAAATTTTGAATCATCCACCAGCAGAACAGATAGTGTCATGTAATACCTCTTTAAGGTCGTTTACTTTTTCATAGCTTGTGTATCTAAACATATTATTTTCTTGCCACCCGATTCAGTCGCCACCTGATTTAGGCAGTTGATCCAGATACCACTCCATTGGATCAAGAAGGGTGTATCCTAACGATTTAAGCTTTTTTTTCACGCGGATCACATTGTTGGTCAAAAGATATGTAAAGACCGCCCTTGTGTTTGGTTCCC
>JADFYT010000333.1 GCA_015232935.1 Desulfamplus sp. | reverse complement strand
CAAGCCAGATAACCAGAGGAAACTGAAACTGTTTGCCCATTTTTCCATCTCGAACACTGATCTGATACTTGAGAGAAGTTCCTTGAAATCTTCGCCCAGCCGTTTCCATGTATCTTGAGTTAAAGGGTTTGTTTTCCGTGTCAGAAGCTCTGCTTTTTTGGCATCACGGATACGGATTTCAAGCTCACCCACAAGGGTTTTGTATTTTTTCTGTATCTCTTCAAGAACAGGTATCCGTTCATTTATGATTGAATGTATGGACTGGGTAAGCAGCATTTTTTTTGTAAGGGCAGTTTGTACATATTTTAAACGGGTTCTCAACTGACCAAGTGCCAATCTTTGTTTCTCTGCCACCCTCTGTTCCTCGGCGCCTTCCTGTTCCTGCAATACTTTCTGCTGCTCGGCCAACTGCTGCTCCAGAATCAGCTTTTGCTCTAGAGCAGCCCTTTGCTGTGGATCTCCATGTCTGCCCAAGTTAAGCTGTTGCTCAGACAAACGCTGCTGTTGTTCAGGCGAAAGGGGTTCATTTTTAATAATCTTGTCCGGCCTGACCGCATCGTTTGACCCTGAGTGATCCCTTGGCACACTGTTTTGTTTTAAATCCGAGCCATTTTTTTGTTGCGTAGTCTGGTTAGCGGGAAGTTGCGGAGCAATGCTTTTATTGGCGGCCTGAGGTGAATCATGACTTTTTTCCGCAATAACTTTTAGAAGAGAGTCATTTTTAAGTTCCATCAAAAATTTATCATTACCCGTCTTCTGTTCATAGGAGATCTGTTGCGTCTGCTTTAACTGCTCTCTTTTCTCCACAAGTTTGGACAGCTCCTGAGTAACCTTGCCAACAGAGGTCTGACAGCTCATATACGCCTTTTCAATCAGCTTGGTATCTACCTCAGGAAGATGCAACTGGCTTCCAAATGTTGTCAGCTCTATTTTATAGACATTGGTCGAGGAATCAAACTCTGATTTTTTGTTTTGAATCTCTTCAAGGTACGCTGAAAGAGCCTCAATTTCTCTTGCCTCTATCTCAAGGGTTTTCTCGATTAAAGAGGTTTGCTCCAGAATCTTTTTTGTTTCTCCTACTTCCTTTTTTGTTTCGCCTGCTTCAGGGATTGAAGAATTGCTATCATTGGCAAAAGCAGGTGGTGTAGCTAAAATAAAAAATTGTATACCATCTTCTTCTGCAAGGTGTACGGCAGCAACAGGACAAAACAATGCGATCAATGTAACAAACCAGGAAAATGCTATAATTATCAGTAAATTACAAAGTAAATAATACAGATTAAATTTCCTAAATGGGTTCATTATTTTCTCCGAAACAGTTGCGTTTATAAATTCAAATCAGGCTGTACAATAGAGCAAGCAGGACAAGACAATATGGACAGCATAGCAACAGACTGCCTTATTATCTATAAAATCAGCGTATTACAGCTATTAAATACCGAAGAATATCAATCCGGATTATTTGATTTTAAAGGATATTTTTTGTTATTCTCTTGACATTCATAGCCGATGGGCTATAAAAAAAGGTAATTTTAATTACTGTAATTGGTATTTAAGATTATTTGTCGAGAATCAGGACAAAATAACTTGTGCATTTGCAAAACAGGACAGCACTGTTGCAGCGGCACTGATGAACAATGAAATGTCCAGGCTATTTTGGCCCCGATCCTTGCAGACCCGGTGTTCATATTTTGATATTACAAGGAAAAAGAAAAAAGAGGAAAGGAAAAAAAGATGAAAACTAAATTGAAAGCTAAATTTATGTGTCTATTGTTTGGCCTGGTAATAGCTCTGCCAGCCTCGGCATTTGCCATTGAACTGACCGATTACCTTGATCCGAATTACCAGTACCAGAATGCTGAACTTGGCTTGCAGTTCAATGCAAGTGAGGGAAATCAGGACCAGGCAAGTTATAATGGTGCTGCCATGATAAACTATGACATGGAATACAGCACACTTCCGCTCAAATGGGATGCGTCTGTAAGAGGAAATGCCGATTTTAACAGAGGTTCCGATGATGGTGACAATTCCACCAAAAATATCACCATTGATGGTGATACAACAGTGAAAAAATACCTTGGCGACTATACAGGTCCCTTTGTGTATGGAGGACTGGTTCTTGGCATACGCGATCTTGAGGGTTCAAAGGACAATGATCCCTATGCAAAAATGTCTGCCGGTATCGGATATGGCAGAATCACCAATGCCACTCCCCTTATGGAGGCTGTACGCTGCATTGAAGATCTGACAAAATATGGCCTGATTGCCGGTGAAGTTACTGATGACATATACCTCAAACTTGCCGACGTAATTGCCAAAGAGTCTGAATATAAAAGCCGTTACAGCAACAGGGAGTATGAAAAATACTGGTATGAGGATATGGAAATTATTCTCAAAGAGGCGGGAATACTAAGAAACGAAACCCTTGGTGCCCTTGGAATCATCAGAATTCAGGATATCCTTACCGATGAGCAGGTACTGCAACGCAAACATGGATGGGAGGCAGGAGTACAACTTGACTATCTGATCTCTGACTATTCAGGTGAGGATGATGATCCCGGCATGGGAATCTATTATGAATATGCAAAACCCTATGGTTTTAAATGGCAGTTGATTGACCGGGTTGAATATTCGACAATCCTTGTTGATAATGAATTTGGTGATGCTGCACACAAAATCTCGAATTCTCTTGCATTAAACTACGAGATGACCGACAAGATCGACTGGGAAAACATCTGGAAACTTGACATCATTTTAGAATCAGACTCGGATTATGATGATACATACCTGAATATGGTTGATACCGGCTTGCGTTTCTACATCTCAAATACAATTGATGCAAAAGCCGGTCTGACTTTCACCCATAAGGATCAGGGAGACAATCCGGATGACAACATTAACAGCAGACTCTATTTTCAGATGATTTACACAATCTTTTAATATTTCAATCCCATTTTTTGAACACCGGAAGTTTAAATGGGATTAGATTATAGAGATAGCACCT
>JADFYT010000332.1 GCA_015232935.1 Desulfamplus sp. | reverse complement strand
GGGGGCAGCTCAAAAATGAGATACTTGACATCAAGGATGCAACGCTGTGCATCCTTGATGTTTATTGATTCATACCTCACCAAATCAAAGATTCGGAAGGCAAGTTATCGGCAGAGAAGCTAAATATCATAATACAGGAAGAACTCATATGGATGCGGACGGCTGTTGACAGGTGTCAATTCGTTTTCTCTTTTGTATGTGATCCATTTTTCAATAACGTCTTTTGTAAACACATCGCCTTTCAAAAGGAATTCACAATCCTGCTCAAGAGCATCCAGGGCCTCTCCCAGGGAGCCGGGGGCAGAAGCAATTTCTGCAAGCTCTTCTGGCGGCAGATCGTAGATATTCTTGTCAAGAGGATCGCCCGGATCAATTTTGTTCTGGATTCCGTCTATCATTGCCATTGTCATTGCAGCAAAAGCAAGATAGCCATTGCATGAGGGGTCTGGAGTTCTGAATTCAATACGTTTTGCAGAAGGTGAATTTGAATACATCGGGATTCTGATGGAGGCACTTCTGTTACGACTTGAGTACGCAAGATTGATTGGAGCCTCAAAGCCCGGAACAAGGCGCTTATAGGAGTTTGTGGTCGGATTTGTAATGGCACACAGAGCCTTGCAGTTTTTCATGATGCCGCCAATTGCATAAAGTGCCTCCTGGGAGAGTCCGGCATATTTATTTCCCGCAAATGTATTTTTACCCTCTTTCCAGATGCTCAGATGGGTATGCATGCCGGTTCCGTTGTCGCCATAGAGAGGCTTGGGCATGAATGTAACGCTGTTGTTGTATTTTGCGGCTACGTTTTTAAGTACATATTTAAACCATGCAAGTTTGTCGCCCATATCCAGAAGGCTGCTGAATCTCAGGTCAATCTCGCACTGTCCGGCAGTGGCAACTTCATGGTGCTGGCACTCCATTGCAATACCCATGTCCTCAAGGGTGAGCAGCATTTCTGTTCTCATGTCCTGATATTTGTCAGAAGGTGGAAGTGGATAATAACCATGTTTATGGCGAATTTTGTATCCGGTATTGGGCATTTCATCCCGTCCTGAATTCCAGATCGCTTCATCAGAGTCCAGCTCGTAAAAAGCCGCATTGGGTTCGCTGCTGTAACGGACATTGTTAAAAATAAAGAACTCGGGCTCAGGCCCTACAAATATGGTATCTCCAAGGCCGGTGCTTTTGACATACTGTTCAACCTTTTTGGCAATATAGCGCGGATCACGAGTATATGACTCTCCAGTAATAGGATCCTTGACATCCCCAATCAGGGCAAGAGTTGGATGTGCAAAAAACGGGTCCATTTTGGCTGTGGTTGAATCAGGAATGACTATCATATCGCTGTTATCAATATTCTGCCAGGCTCTCATGCTTGATCCGTCAAATCCAAAACCATCTTCAAATGAAGACTCTGTCAATTCACATGCCGGTACTGAAAAATGCTGCCACGTTCCTGGAAAATCCATATATCTGATATCAATCATTCTGATATTTTCTTCTTTGATTTTCGCAATAATCTCTTTAGGTGTCATCTTGAAATTTCCTTATTCTGGTGTGTTAATGTATGTTTGTTTATAAATAGGTCACGTTACGCACCACCCTTGATTAATAAGAGCTTTACATGGTTATCAAAATCCCGAAACCATTGATTGTCCGTATGCACTGCGTAACATCACCAACTAATTAAAGTGCGTCTTCTCCGCGTTCTCCGGTTCTGACCCTGATCACCTCGTCAACAGGGAGAACAAAAATCTTGCCATCTCCTATTTTTCCTGTATTGGAAGCTTTGCATATTGTATTTACGACATCTTCCGCACGTTCCTTGTTCACTATGATTTCAATCTTGATTTTAGGAACAAAATCAACTACATACTCTGCTCCTCTGTATATCTCCTTGTGCCCCTTTTGTCTGCCATAGCCCTTTACTTCAGTGATGGTCATACCCTGAATACCAATCTCGTTCAGGGCCTCTTTGACATCATCTAATTTAAAAGGTTTGATAATTGCCTCAATTTTTTTCATAGAAATCCTCCTGATTATATGCGTAAAGTTAAAATTTCCTGATATGTTTAAACATTCATGGCTGTTGTGTGGCCACCGTGAATCATGAAAATCAAAATGCATTTTCATAGCAAAATATTGCTGCCAATATCTTTATAAATGCTATCTGAGCGAACAATTCAAACTATCTCTCTTCAGTACCTTGATGGTGGAAAGACGGAAGAGCCTCAAGAATGGCATTTTTTATCTCTTCTTGTTGCCAAGGATCGTCAATCTTGCCGTTCTCTACTGATTTCACATAAAAAACATCCACCACCTGATCAATCTTTGTGGCAACCATAGCAACTCTGACATCAAGTTTAAGTTTGTAGAGAACATTGGTTATTGCAAACAAAAGCCCTGGAAAGTCATAGGCAAACACCTCGATAATGGTGAAAAAACTGGAGGTTTCATTGTCAATCCTCACATCATTGGGTATGGGAATCTGACCGGACTTGGGATCAATTGACCTTGGAAGTTTATCGGTAAGGCGTTCCAGAAAAGCATCATCATTAATGGCCTGCTGAAACTCCTTTTCAGCCTTACTCCACTTCTCATTTTCAAATATTTTATCTTTCGGGGGCATAACCTTGAAAATATCGAGAGCTGCGTTATTGCCAAGTGAATACGCCTGAGAACCTACTATGTTGAGCCCGTTGAGAAAAAATACACCCGCAAGCTTGGAGTAAAATCCAGGCTTGTCCTTTCCGCATATTGTGATCGTCCTGATATCAGAATCATCCCGAGATGCGACAGTCCACAAGAAATCCCTGTTTCCAAGACGTCGGTACAAGTTTAAGTGGGTCATTATTTCAGAGGCAGGAACATATAAAAGATATCTGTAGCTCATGCGGTCAAGCTCTTTTAGAAGAACCGATTCATCCCATGTGGCATTATCATTGTATATCAGGCCATTGTCAGTTGTGCCTGTCTTGCTGGCATAACCGGCAAGATTGAGTGCGAGCACT
>JADFYT010000331.1 GCA_015232935.1 Desulfamplus sp. | reverse complement strand
GTGCTGCACGATTGCTGTTTGGTTCAGTAAGTGCGGCCATTCCAGGTTCCCAGATACGACCTGTGCCATCCCTTGAAATATCATATCCAGAAGGCCATGTGGTCGCAAACAAGCCAAAACTTGCCGCAAGCGGTCTTACAGAACAGGAGCTTGGGATCTATGTGGATGTTCTTATGAACGGCAGAAAGGTTTCAGAATTCGGGCCTGAGGGAAAAGATCGTATTGACCTTGTTGTCAGAGGTTCTGACTCCAGATTCAAAACCCCGGAAGATATCTTGAACACATATATTGTAAACAACATGAGCCAGCAGATCAGGGTCGCGGATATTGCCCGGATAAAATATGAACGCGGCATGACCCAGATTGACAGGCTTGAAAAAAAGAGAAATATCCGCCTTGAAATAACACCTCCTGCGGCAATTCCCTTGATGACAGCGATAGAAACCATAAACAGAACTTCAGACAGCCTTGTCATGGAAGGAAAGATAAAAGATGTTAAAATCAGTCTTGGCGGCAATGCTGATAAATTAGAAGAGACCTTTAACGCCCTTAAATGGAATCTGCTGCTGGCTCTTGTTATAACCTATCTTCTTATGTCATCGCTGTTTGAAAATTTTTTCTATCCTTTCATCATAATGTTCAGCGTCCCTCTGGGGGCAGCCGGCGGGCTTGCAGGACTCAAACTTGTCAATATGTTCGTAGCACCGCAACCCCTTGACGTGCTTACCATGCTCGGGTTCATCATTCTTGTTGGAACTGTTGTGAACAACCCCATCCTGATTGTCCACCAGTCACTGAACAATATCAGGTACGGGGGAATGTCCGGCAGCGAAGCTATTTCAGAGTCGGTAAGAACAAGAGTCAGACCTATTTTCATGAGCACGCTCACAAGCCTTTTCGGGCTTCTTCCACTTGTAATCGCAACCGGCTCGGGAAGCGAAATGTACAGAGGTATCGGCAGCGTGATTCTGGGAGGGCTTGGCTTGTCAACATTGCTGACTCTGTTTGTCATTCCGGCAATTTTAAGTTTTTTCATAGGGTTTGAGAAGAAATCGCATAGAGAAGAAACCGCATAACAGTGGTTCTTCAAGTTTAAACTATCGAGTGGATTTCCAGACCATTCAAAATTCCAGGTACTTTATTACCCGACAATCAAACCTTGAAAGAACAATAGTTGATTGAGCTTTCTTGCCAGTTTTCAAAAGAGTGGGCATAACCTTTTACCATTTTATCAGGAGAACATGAATCCAATTATGAACAGCTATATGAAAAGAATAATATGGTGCCTGATTTCATGCGTCATCATAACAGGAACAACAGATATAACAGGGATAACCGGGTTTGATCTTTCACGCTCAGGCAATAAAGCATACGCACAGACCCTTGAAGAGCTGCAGGAAATTGCATTTAACAACAGGGATATTGTAAAAAAATATCTAAATGAAATCAAAATAAGCAAAGAGAGGGTCAAAGAGATAAAAGGGTCATTTTTGCCTGGCCTGGATATGGCTTATACCTTGAATCAGCTCAACCACAACGCGGTTACAGGCGAAAAAAATCAGAATGATACTTTCCGGACAGCAATTTCATGGAATGCATTTTCAGGATTCAGCGATTACTACAGGCTTAAATCCGCTGAAATCATGACAAGATACAGCACTGAAATGGTTGAATCCACCCGCCAGAACATCTGCCTGAATGTGGCCTTACGTTTTCTTGAGGTTTACACGGCTCTTGAAAGTCTTAAAGTAGCCGAAAATGAGGTAAAACTCTATAATGACCGCCTTCGTCAGATTGAACTCAAATTCAGGGTTGGAGTCCTTAAAAAAAGCGATGTACTTAAAGTGAAGGTAGAGCGGGACAATGCCCTGCAAACAGAACGGCGGGTAAGGGCACTTGTGGATACAAGCCTTAACCAGCTCGCATTAGAATCCGGCAAATCCCTTGATCAGCCCTTGCAGTCAAGCAAGATTGACTTCTCCTTGTTTCATGAACTTCCGGAAAAAGGCGATTACAAGGCTCTTGAACTGTTGCTTGTCAAAAACCGAAGTGACCTGAACGCTCTGAAACACACTCTTGAATCGTCCAAAATGGGGGTAAAGGCATCTAAATCCGATCTTTATCCGAGAGCGGATATTTCATTGTCCTATGCCTCCCACACCAGAGATGATTTTTTTATGAAATCCATGGAAAACAGTGATGACGAAATAAGAGGACAGGCAACCATATCAATGAACCTGTTTGACGGAATGCAAAAATATTCAAGGATAAATCAGGCACACCTTGAGACCAGGAGCATAATGCACGATATAAAAGAGCTTGAAAACAGTCTGAAAACAGCACTTAAAAACACCTTGATCGAGGCTGAAGTGGCTTTTGACAATCTTGCTGTTGCAGGCACGGGAACAAAAGAGGCACAAGAGAACCTAAGGGTAACAGATCTTGGTTTTGAGCAGGGAATCGGGACATCTTCGGATGTGTTAGATGCCATATACAACCTGTCCAGGGCACGGTTCAACGAGATCAATGCCCATACACAGGTGTTTGCCAATGATTTTCAACTTAAACGTCTGATTGAGAGTTTCTGATATCTTGCCAAAACACTTAATGGGCATTGTCTTGAGAAAAAACTGGACTTGACTCTGAAAGTGAAATATTCTTGCTTATCTGCATGGATTAATCCTTTCATTGTTTACCGTGAAAATATATTCGCTCTTGATGATTCGGGGCTGACATCTGTCTTTTCGTAGGCTTCCACTAACAGAAACACTCTATTTGTATATTGCTTTAATTTTTTTAAATTGGCAATAACAAAACTTAGCGGATTATTGATCTCATGAGCTATGGCAGCATCAATTTTCTCAATCGAGTCAATACTGTAAGAGTCTTTATCCTGTTTTGGGATTTTATTCTCCATTTTTCATCTCCATTTATTTACCGTGAAAATGACTATCATTTTTATATTTGGGGGTGATTGATACATGTCAATCATGCCCGTTTAGATGAGTAATATTGATTCCGGATA
>JADFYT010000330.1 GCA_015232935.1 Desulfamplus sp. | reverse complement strand
CACTTTACAAAAAGTCTGTTTAAAGCCATTTTTCAATGAAAATCCCCATTTAAAACGGTGATCTGCCATGAATAGTTATGAAGCACAATTACAAAAGTTTTCTGATAACAGTAAAAAACTTGTCACGCAACTGGAACGTCTTGGCATAAAACAGTTTGACGGAAGGATAGCAAATTTCAAAAGCAATATGCGATTCCTTATGAATCAGGTAGTCAGAAGCGGTCTGGTTGGTATCACAAGTTCAGGAAAATCATCTTTATTGAACGTAATTCTGGGAACCGGCAATAAAATACTCAAGGAACAGAGCAAAGCGACAACAAACATGATCGTGTTCTGTTCCAAAACAGATACACCTTCACTTGAAATCCATTTTGACAACAAGGATCCCGTCAAAAAACAGGGCGATATTGTATTATCCGAGTCTATCTGGAAATATACTTCAGAGGATGAGAATCCAGGCAACCAGTATAGTGTAAAACATATCAAACTTGGCCTTCCTTCATTTCTTTTTGACAAAGGGCTTGAAATAGCAGATACCCCTGGACTTGATGCCTATGGACATCAGGCACATGAGGATTTGACCCTGAGAGAGTTTCTTCCGCAGGCGGATCTTATCATATACCTGTCTTCTATCAGAAGTCCCATGAAAGAGGCTGACAGAAGAATTCTCAATAAAATAATGGATGCGGAACAGGAGATTATCTTTATCCAGACATGCAAAAGTGCGGTTGTCGAACAGCAGTATGGCGATGGTGCAGATGTTTCGACAGCAAATCTCCTGGAAAAGTACAAAAAGGATTTCAAGACTGCTATAAGCCCTTATAACAATATCAAAAATGCCCCCATTATTCAGGTTGAGACCAAACTTGCCCTGCAATATTTTAAAAACAGGGAAGATAGCGACTGGGAAGAGTCAGGGTTTGCGGAGTTGACCCAGTGCATCAGTGATATTTCAAACCAGCTTAAACGAAGACTTGCTCTTGTTGAGCTCAGAAAACGAAGCAGTGAACTCGGTACTTTAAACACACTGGTTCTGAACAGCATAAAAAAAACGAGTGAAAAAGAGAAGGGATTGATAGAGATTACCGATCTTTTGAACAAGTTGACATACTATTACGAAAGGATAGAAAAAGACAAGAATACGGTAATCGAGCAATGGAAAACAAATCTGGATTTCCTGAAGGTTCACGCAAAAATTAAAAAAGAGCTGGAAGAGACAAAAAGTGAAGATTACTTTTATGTTATAGCAGAGACGGTTGACGACAGGGCTGGCAAAATCAAAGATGCATTTCTGGACGCTCTCGACAGTTCAAAAAATACATACAGACACTATTTCGCAAAATTAGGGCTTGACGTAAGGCGTATAGATCTTCAGGAGGTTACAAAAGGCATTTTTCATTTTCCAAATGTGCAGAAAAAGGTCAGGGAAAAAGAGATATCTCCCAAAGAGCGTATTGACAAAAAAACATTGACAAAAAAACAGCTCTTGATTGACAAGGACTCCTATTATCTTGACCTTGAAAAGACTCTCAAACAATATTTCGAGCCGCTGTTAAGGCACATAGACTGGTGGGAAAACACTGTAACATCCTCATTTGTGCAACCTCTTAAAATAAAAATATCTGCTCTGGAGAGTGACCTGTCAAATCTTCGGAAAAACATCCAGTTTGACAAGACCACATCAGAGGAGCTGATCCGGATATCAAGCGAAATAGATACGGCGATAGAAGAGGTCTCCTCATTATGCAGTGACCCGTTCAAAAAGGAGATAGTTGTTTCAAAATTCAAAAAAAAGGCATTTGCATCGTACAAACGAAAAGTTGAACACAAAAATCTGTTTATTCAGCTTGGGACCCTTTTATATGAAAACATGTTCCACACAAACTATCTTAAGACTATTTCAGAAATTTGTGCGAATAAAGATAAGTTTATAGTCATTATTGGACAAGACTATCAATCCCAGATCGCTTTTTTACGACGCTTGATGAGGTTTGACGATGATTCGTTTCTTATCCTTCAAAAAATTTCACCCCCATTTTCCATTAACATGTCTGAAAAAATTTCAGGCATTGAGGATATCAATATTCAGGGAGAGCTTTACGAAGAGCTCTCTTTCGTCATTCTGTCAAATGATAACACCTCTCTTGACATAACAAGAGCAGTTAATCTGTTTAGAAAAGCTGATGTTATCCAGTTGATGGTTGATGATTTGCACAGAGTCAGCTCGGCAGTCAAGGATATCAAGGAGAGGAATCTGTTTTTTGAACATTTCTATCATTTTCAGAACAAGCTGCTGCTATCCTATTCCAAAGCAGCATACTTCCAGAAAGATAGATTAAACCTGCTGGTTGATGAAGTTGTAACAGAATTTGGCCAGATTTTTGCTCTGGAACAGCTTCACTGGTTTATATACGAGAACTTTGAGGTGAGATATAATTTCTATCATGCAATGGCCCTGCAAATGAAAAAAGAGCGACTAAAAGCTGATGAATGCATGAACAGATGGAAAAAAAGCGGTATCCCTGTTGATGAGCCTTTTAGCGAAAAGGTATTAATGTCACAGTTTAGAGAAATAGAAGAGAGCAATCTGACAGTTTGATCATGAAGGTTCCTGTTCTCTACCAAAATGTATTATTATGCAGACATCTGCAAAAACAGGGGTTGGTCGCAATTGATGACCAACCCCTGTTTTGATATGAATATTGTTTTCCAGATAACGGCCATCCCCTGATGGGCACAACTGAAAATGAAAGTCTTGTGATTACATCTGCAAGTGATCTGGCTAACCCAAAGACTGTTCTGCAAATCTATAGAATGCAAGCAAACAAGGCTACACACTATTGCTTTCTGTTATTCGGCTTGCAAGGATTTTGACCAGAGAGCCTCCATTTTGTTCAATCTCTCCTCAATCTCGTTTTTTTCTCTCAAATACTTATCAGCCAGTTTTTTCTGTTTTTTGAGTTCGTTTTCAATAGAGTCCAGTTTTTCTTTATGAAGCTGTTCAACACCAAATCTGAGACGTTCACGCCTGAG
>JADFYT010000032.1 GCA_015232935.1 Desulfamplus sp. | reverse complement strand
TTGATCTGTCTTTAATTGAATCTGTAAAACAGTCAGGTGTCATTCAAGGCATTGCCTCATGCTCTGTTTCTGCTGAGGGATCTCTCAAGTCGCTTGAATCGTCAAGGCTAAAAGGAGACATTGGATTAAAGCGGGTTAAAATAATGGATAAACCTTTTGAGGATTTTACCGCAAAAGTTAATTTTAAAGACAACCTTGTAACTGTCAATGGAAAACTGAACTTTGATATAGACGCGGATTTCAATACCAAATCAAAGGATTTCTCTGTTCAGGGTACTTTTAAAAGGACAGATCTTACCCCGTGGATAACATTTGCCGGTATCAAGCAGATCCAAAGTGGTACAGTAACTGGAAACATAGATATCAAAGGCAATGCGGCTCATACAGAAAGAATTTCAGGAAGCTGCAATTTAAGCGAACTATCTTTGAAAATCTTTAAAGATCCCAAAATCTTTATAAGTGACCTGGATGAATTGTGGATCAGAGCAAAAAATATAAGTGTCTGGATTGATGGTAAAAAATTCAGGATAGAAAACTTCAGAACCCTGCTGCCGGAAAAAGGAGAAGTTTCTCTTGCCGCTTCGGGTCAGATAGGAGGGGATATAAGAGCTCAAGCCGATGCTACTTTGCCAGTCAAATTTGCCTCGCTCTTTTTAGAGTACATGCCTTTAATGAAAGGTTCTGTTAAGCTGAATGTCATGGCAGATCTAAAACCTGATACAGATATCAAAAATTCTAACCTGGACGCAAAACTTGAGCTTGTCGGTATTGATGTTGTTCTGCCTGAATCTGCGGGCAATGTAAAAATTCACGACATAAATGGCACAATAATGGCGGATATCAATAAAATCGAGATACCGCGGATCACTGGCCAAATAACTTCAGGCTATAATCAGAGTGGCTTGTCCGGCTCTACTCAGAGTATCCAGAAAACCGAAACAGAGATATCTAAAGGCACTGTAAAGAGTTCAGACAAAAAACCAGGTCAATTCAGATTAAGTGGCCAATCACAACTGCTTGATTTCATTCCCCATAACATAGAGGTCAAGCTGACCGCAAAGGACATTGCCCTCAATACGATCGAAGATCTTTCTGCGGGATTTGATACTGACTTGAGTTTCAAGGGCAACCCTGACGCGTCAACGCTTTCTGGCAATGTGCTGATTACACATGCCAGTTGGACAAGAGATATTCATGTGGAGAAAAATATTTTTTCATCATTGACAGAAAAAAAGAGGGTCAGAAAAGAGGTTCCTCAAAAAAAAGAGGCAAACAGCTTTCTTGAAAACATGAAATTAAATATTGCTGTCAAGGGAAAAAAACCGGTCATTGTGGATAACAACCTTGCATATATGGAGATTCGCCCGGATATAAGGATTCGCGGGACAGCTTCTGTTCCTGTGGTATCAGGCAGATCGGAAATCAATCCTGGCACAATCACCTATCAATCCACTGAATTTACTCTGACGCGAGGCATTATTGATTTTATAAATCCCTATAAAATTGAACCAGACCTTGATATTGAATCACATCGTAAAATTCGCGACTGGGATATTCTTCTTGCAATATCAGGTACGCCACAGAACCTGGATTTCAGACTCACGTCCGAACCAAGGCTGGAGGATGGTGACATCATTTCTCTTCTGCTCAGGGGGAAAACAGTAACCGAGTTGATTAGTGCAGAAGGCGGAACTACCTTTTCCGCTGCCGGAATGCTATCCCAGGTCGCCTCTTCGGCAGTGAGCGATCGTGTCAAATCCGCCACAGGCCTTGATATTTTTGAGTTGGGATTTGGCAATAATACAGACGACAATGGATTGGGAGATATGAACCTTACAGTTGGCAAAGAGATTACCGACAAGATTACCGTGAAATATGGAACAGAAACAAAAGAGGGGGTAATGGTTGGCAAAACATCGGCTGAATATAAGGTTATGGACAATGTTTCTCTCAGCGGGTTTCAAAATTCCGAGGGTCAGTTTGGCGGTGAAGTGAGATACAGGCTGGAGTTCAGGTAAAAAGACTTTTCCAGGGAATTTACGGCAGATGTGTATTTTCTTGCTGAAAACCTGAAAACAGAACAACAAGGGCGTAACGAGGCAACCCAAAATGCTCAAAAAAACATTAATTTTATTTTTATTGTTTTATCTGTCAGGCGGTATTAGTGAGATAGTCTCAGGTGTCAGCGAATCAGCCTTGAATGACATGACCTTTTTGTTTGATTCTCTTTCTGCTACACTATGTAACGCACAGGATACAGACCAGCATAATGCACTGGATACAGATCAGCGTAACGCACAGGATATAGACCAGCAGCAAAAACCCGGCAATGAGGAGCCCCAAAATCCGGATGATGAGTGTATAAACATAGATTCATTGACCTTGAAAGGAAACAGCTCTTTTTCAAATGCAAGACTGAAAATGAGGATGAAGAGCTGGCACTCATCGCTACTTCCCGGCAATTTTAACTGTTATAATGAAGAGTGGCTGAAAAAAGATATCCTCTCTCTGATTGAATTCTACAGAACAAAAGGATTTCCTGATGTTGAAATTGATTATTTTTTAAACAGAAGCGTTGCCGGAAAATATATAATTGAAATCAACATTAGTGAGGGTTTGAAATATGAAATTGTTTTTAACGGCAACAGTTATTTTTCTGACAGAGAACTTGAAAAAAAAATCGATCTGGTTAAAAAGGGAAATCCAGATGACTCAGCCTTGAACCGAGCAAGGGTGGATATCAAAAACAGTTATGTAGAGGCAGGATTTCAGGACGTTATTGTCGAGTTGCATAAAGATATCAGAGCAAAAAACAGGTCTGGAAAAACAAGCGACAACGATAAGAATGAAAACAGTCAAAAATCAGGACAGCCCGCTGACAATAAACAACACATGACTGACACTCAAGTCTGGCATATTGAATTTGCCATCAATGAAGGGACAAGGATGGTTGTCAACCATCTTGAAATTAAAGGTAACAAGATAGTTCCGAAAAATGAAATCATGGCTGCTGTACTTACAAGGCAAAAGGGCACGCTCGAAAAGGGGGGGTATAACTCAAAAGTACTGGATAAAGATATAAATGCCATAGAGCTTCTCTACCTTAGCAAAGGTTTTTTGAATGCCGTTGTTTCAAAAGAGATCTTAACCAGAGAGGCTTCTTCTGTCAAAATGGTTGATATTACAATAAGTATCAATGAAGGAGTCCAAACGCTTGTAACAAGTGCCAGAATCAAAGGAATTGAAAGAATACTTGTCCCTGAAAAGGCCATGGCAAAGCTATCTCTTGGCCCGGGAGAGCCATTTCGCGAGTACATGGTAAAAAGTGATGAAAACGCTATCGGAATGATGATCTCTGAACTTGGTTATCCTCATGTCAAGGTTCACAGCTCTGTGGCTATTAACAGTGACAAGTCAAAAGCGGATATTTTGTGGGAAGTTAAAAAGGGCGGATTTACAAGATTTGGAGATATTCACTATTCAGGAAACACACGCCTTAAGAAAAATGCTATTGAACAAAGGGTGAAGATTACGCCTGGTGCACCGTTCTCTCTAAGAAAAGTGTTTGCTACAGAGAAAAGCATAAGAGAGAGCCCCGCAGTAAAATATGTCCAGGTCAAGGCTCCCGGACTTGCCAAAATGGAGGAATCTCCGGATATAGAAGTGGTAATCGAAGAGAACAAACCTTATTTTGTGGAAGCGGCAGCAGGGTATGACAGCGAAAAGAATTTTTATCTTGATTCAAAGGTTGGGGACAATAATTTTCTCGGACGGGAAATTGACGCATGGGTGGCAGCAAATGTAAGCGGTATTGGCTACAGAGCAGAGAGCGGCCTGAAAAAACCTTTTTTTCTTGGAACCAAGATTGATGCAACTGCAAATATCTATATTGAAGACAAAGAGGAGCTGAACAAAAGTTTTGGAACAAAAGCATGGGGCTATGAAAGCGGATTCTCAAGACAGCTCTTTATCAAGAACATAATGGCCGGCTTGAATCTGAAATATGAAAATAGAACCACTTATGGAGATATAGAGGATATTGACATCAACACTGATGAACTGGAACCAAGAAACATACTGATAACCTCCTTTATTATAGGATATGATTCAAGAGACTCTTCTGTCAGACCATCCAGGGGCATACTTTCAAGTGCTTCTGTAGATGTTTATACGGGATTTGACAATGACCTTGACCGATTTTTAAAATATCAGCTTGACTTGAGAAAATACACATCCCCTTTGAACAAAGTTACCTTTGCCTTGCGTACCCGTATGGGATATATTCAACCATTAGGATCAGAAGATATTGTGGCACAAGATCAGCTATTTTTCCTTGGGGGCACACCAAACATAAGAGGATTTAAAGAAAACATGCTGGAATATGATCTCAACGGCAAGCCGGCAGGAGGTCACACATCAATAAATTCAAGTCTTGAAGCAAGAATTGACCTTCCGGCTGATTTTGAGTTGAACTGCTTTGTTGATACCGGTAGGGTTGATGACCTGGCCAAGCAGATGGAATCAAGGGGATTCCGCTCTTCTGTGGGGGCAGGATTACGTTATGTAACCCCGATTGGCCCGGTAGGGTTACTTTACGGCCATAAACTGGACACCGAGGATGGTGAAAGCCCTGGAAGAATCCATTTCAGCGTGGGCTATACTTTTTAACTATAATAAAGGAAGATTTGTTATGATATGGAACATTGTCTTTTTGAGCGTTTCCGTGTTTATTGTGTCCAGTATCCTGCCGGGTATTTACATCAAGAACTACTGGACAGCACTTGTAGTTGCTATTGTTTATTCAATCATCAGTTTTTTTACCGGATGGTTGCTTATCCTGTTAACCCTGCCCTTTATGATTATCACTTTTGGTCTTTTTAAATTTGTGATAAATGCATTTCTTCTGTTTATAACCGACAAGCTCATTGAGGATTTCAAAATAAAGGATGGAATAACTACTCTTATGGCAGCTTTTTTGATCAGCATTGTAGATTCACTTTTCAGATGGATCTTTTTCTAAACAGGGCGACTTTTACATACAATAGGCATCCTTCATATCACCCCAAAAGCAGTTTGCACTTTTTTGATGGAAATCCCTGAAAATGGGGGATAGGACTACAAAAAGTGTAAGCTGGCAAATAAAAGATGCCATAAAACATTTTATTCCAAACTTTCATACTAATCTTTCACTTCAGGAGGAACCATGCCGTTTAAGGATTACCAGAGTGCTTACGCAATGCTTTGCCAGACTATCAACAAATATCCGAATCAGTCTGCCTACCGCTGGTTTGATGAAAATGCCAAAGCCTATTCAGTAACGTGGAAACAATATCATGATCAGGTTAAAGACGTGGCAAAAAGCCTCATGGCACTGGGGGTCGATCATGGTAACAAGGTAAATATTATAAGCTATACCTGCTATAGATGGGTACTTACAGATATGGCAATAATGAGTATCGGCGGGGCAACTGTTGGAATTTACCAGTCCAATCTTCCTAAAGATTGTGCGTATATAATCAACCACTCTGACGCGGTTGTTGTATTTGCTGAGGATCAGGTTCAGTTGGCCAAGCTGATGGAGATTCGTGACGAAATTCCTGCCGTACGCAAGGTAATTCTGTTTAACGGCGAGAGTCAGGGCAATGACTGGGCAATCTCATTTTCAGAATTCCTTAAACTTGGAAAAGACATTCCTGACAGCCAGCTCAAGAAAAGGACAGCGGCACCTCAGCCACATGATGTTGCCGGCATTATTTACACATCAGGTACCACAGGGGTTCCCAAAGGTGCTGTTCTTACGCATGACAACATAACTTTTACTGCCCAGTCTGTACTGCAATCCTCTCCATTAAGTGAAAAAGAGGAGATGTTCATGTTTCTTCCCCTGGCACATGTTTTTGCAAGGACATGCAGCTATGCTGCCATGCTTGCCGCCAACCGCACTACATTTGCAAGAAGCATCAATACTCTTCTTGAAGATTTCAAGATGGCAGCACCACAATGGTTTGTGAGCGTGCCCAGAATCTTTGAAAAAATTCATACCAAAGTGATAAGTGGTGTCGAGGCAAAGGGCGGAGTCACAGAAAAAATTTTCAACTGGGCATGCAGGGTTGGTACCGAGGTGAGTCGATGCAAGGTTTATAAGATTCCCGTTCCTCTTTCAATCAGTATAAAGTACGTTATTGCAAGAAAACTGGTCTTTGGCAAAATTCATGAAGCACTTGGTGGCAATGTAAAGTGGTGCATAAGCGGTGCTGCCCCTTTAAACCCTGAAATAGCAAGATTCTTTCATGCGGCAGGTCTTCTTATTCTCGAAGGTATAGGCATGACAGAAAACACCTCGTTCAGCCATGCCAACCGTATTGACAATTATGATTTTGGAGTGGTCGGATCTCCTGGCGTCGGGATTTTGCATAAAATTGATGATGATGGAGAGGTGCTTATAAAAGGCAGAAACGTAATGAAGGAGTACTACAAGATGCCTGAAGCCACTGCTGCCACATTCACCGAAGATGGCTGGCTTAGAACCGGAGATTTGGGATCAATTGATGAAAACAATGTTCTTAAAATCACGGGCAGAAAAAAGGATCTTATTATCACATCTGGTGGCAAGAATATTGCTCCGTCAAGCATTGAAGGACTTATGGCCACATCCAAATATATAAATCAGGTGTGCGTAATAGGTGATAAATGCAACTATCTTAGTGCCATTGTAACTCTTGACGAACAGAATATCAAAGATTATGCAACTGACAATAAAATTGCCTATTCAAATTATGAAGAGCTTCTGAAGCATGAAAAGGTAATTAATCTTGTCAATGAAGAGGTCAAAAAGAAAAATAAAGAGCTTCCCTCCTTTGAGACCATAAAAAAGACAACCATTGTTCCTGAATTCACCATAGAAAACAAAATGATGACTCCAACCTTTAAAATCAAGAAAAATGTGATAATGGATAATTATAAGGAAGATATAGAAAGGATGTACAGCTAATTTTTTTGGCATGTTTCATTTACCGGTTTATACTTTATTTAGCCTCATTCCCGTTTTCACGGGGGATTTTCTCAAAAAAAGTGTAAACTGTTTTTGAGGTGATATGAAGGATGCCGGTTTTCATGCCTGGACATGGCCGGATTCCCATCCGGCCATGTCCGTTTATCAGGCTTATTGTGAATTATCCCTGTCTATTATGAACTATTCTTGTCTATTGAGTGAATTATTCTTGTCTATTGAGTGAATTATTCTTGTTGTTGACTATTGAACCTCTGTTTTTATTTACAAGATCCTGAATGGAGATTGCATCAAGGCGATCAAACATGGCTTTGCTGGCCTCTATCCATACCCACCTGGAAAGACAGTCTCCAGCTCTGTTGCATATTCCACAAAGCTTTTCATCCTTCTCTGCACAATCAGTTATAACCGTATTGCCCTCAAGGCTTCGGACAATATCTCCTATACGGATATCCTCCGGTTTTTTTGCCAGCATGTGCCCTCCGGAGGAACCTCGCTGGCTGTTTATAAATCCATCCTTCTTGAGTTTTGCAATGAGCTTTTCCAGATATTTCAAAGATATATTCTGGCGTTTGGCAACATCACTTAGCGGCACCAGGTTCTCCTTTCCATATACTGCCAGGTCAAGTATCAGCCGTGTACCATATCTGCTCCTTGTTGTAAGACGCATCATATCATCCGTGTATTTTTGTCAGCTCGTCCATTTTCAGGTATCACGGTTCAATCCAGAGAAGGTGCTTCCAAGGACTTGCCAAAAGGGGCTATGGACTCTTCCGGTTTTTTTCTCGGAAGAGATACCTGAAAACAGGTTCCCTGACCAGGCATTGATTCAACTGTAATTTCGCCTCCATGCTGTTTAATAACATGATTTGCAATAAACAGCCCCAACCCTGTACCCTGTGACCCCTTGGATGTAAAAAAAAGAGTGAACATCTTTTCACGGGTCTCCTGATCCATGCCCATGCCATTGTCTTTTATAGATAGACAAATCTTCTTGTCCGCATCTTCCCACAACCTGAATTCAACTATATGGTTCTTCTCATTTCCCTTGTCATGCTGGCATGCTTCCACAGCATTTTCAGCAAGATTTACCAATGCCGCCTGTAACCAGTTTGAATCGATATCCATCTCTCCAAGAGATTCAGGTATATCTGTTTTGATCTCGATGCTGTTTTTTCTGGCAAGACTGCTAATGGTTGAAACAACAGTCCGGACAAGCTTTACCACATCAACAGTCTCGTATTGCAACTCTCTTGATTTGGCATAATAAAGAATTTCAAGCACCATCTTTTTGATACGGTCAGCCATCTGCTTGATAAGATCAAATGCCCTCTCGATGCGTTCAGGGTCATTTTTCTTAAGTCCCGATGACATCTGATAGATACCCCCATCCAGAGCGGTGAGCATCCCTTTTACTCCATGCGACATGGAACCGAGCATCAACCCAAGCGACGAGAGATGTCCCTGAAGCTGGCGTATCTGGGTAATATCCGTAGATATTTCCATCACCTGGGTTATTTCACCATCATCATCAACAATTGGGGCGGTCTGGGTCAATACATGATACTGTTGTCCGCAAAGGGCTGTTACGACCTCTTCCGTAGAGTGGGATTTGCCATCACAAAAGGTTTTGGCAACAGGGCATATGGGGCATGGGGAGGATCTGTGTTTATAAATCTCATAACAGTGCTCTCCGATCTGATTGCCAAAATCCTTCTGAAACAGGGTATTTCCACCTATCAGACGCAGGTCCCTGTTCTGAATTGATATATAACATGGAACTTCGTTGAAAAGCTGTTGATATAGTGTCCTGTCGTGCTCAAGATCAGCAAGACGCTCGGAATAGAGAGCAATTCTCTGTTCATTGGCAATGCATTTTCTGGCATGCACTATAGCAAGATTCAATGCTTTGCTGCTAACCGGAATCTCCAGAAAATTGATGGCATTGGTTCCAAATTCATCCATGGCCTGATCAAGATTTTTTTTTGTACACAGTACAATGACCTGGAGTAAAGGTTTGCCGTTCTTGATTTTTTTTATATGTGACCAGATGCTCTGACCATTCAAGAACGGATTGACAAGAAGAATATCAAACTCTTTTGTCCTGATTCTTGACTGCATCTCGTCGATTGTTGTCCCGATGAAAACCGTTATTCCGCTGCGTTCAAGATAGAGTTTCAACGCTTTTGCGTGACTTTCACACTCTTCTATCAATAAAATATTTTCAGCCACGTCAGCTCCCCCATTATCAACAGGGTTGAATTTTTTGCAGGGGCGTAGCGACGGCTGCTACTCCCTGCTAACACGAGAAAAATACAAAAAGAAAGGCCAAACTCGTATCAAATTATGTTTTCTTTAATAATACCAAGAAGCTCCTCTCTATCAAAGGGCTTGCTTAAGGTTGCCACAGCCTTGCTGATAGCATAGTCATTACCGGACAATCCGCTGATCACAATAACCGGAATGTTTTTGAGTTCATCATCCTGGGCAAGCTGCCTGTAAAATCTGGGGCCCCACTCTCCGGGCATTTCAAGGTCAAGAGTAATCAGATCCGGCTTGTTCTCTTTTGCAACCTTCAAACCATCACGGACATCATTTGCTGTGCAGGTGGCATAACCATTATCTTCAAGAAGAGAAACAAGATAGTCTCTTATATTAGGGTCATCATCAACGATAAGTATTTTTTTCATATTAAACCTCTTTTCAAGCTGATATCATCGGTTCACACTTATTACAGGACATCCTGCCCGCATAATGACCTGCTCCATATTGCTGCCAATCTTGGAACCATCAACATCCAGTTTTCTGGAATTATGAGCCATTACAATCAGATCAGCGTGTTTTTCCCTGGAGTATTTGACAATTTCAACATAGGGAATACCTTCCCATACATCAATTGAGTAATTCTTTCGATCCTTCATTTTAGAGACATACTTGAAGCGTATCATCCGGTATGCATTGCGAATTTTCTGTTCAATCTCGTCCTGTGACATGCTCATCCCCATGTGGATAGAGCTTATATCAAGAGCATGAAACAGATGAAGTTCACAATTGAGTGCTGTTGCGATCTTCATTGTAAATTCAAACGCTTTGTCCGCTGCCTTGGAGAAATCTGTTCCAAATACAATGCTGGACAAGCCGCCCCAGAAAGAGGCGGCGGCTCTGTTGACCACAAGTATCGGGCAGGGTGCCGCCTTGGCAACCCTCTGAAGTGTTGAGCCAGTGCTGTACTTATAAACAGAATCCTCATCTGATCCGGTGGTGCCTCCAAGTATAATGAGATCTGGCTCGATCTCTCTTGCCTGCCTCAAGATCTCTCTGTGTGGAAAGCCGACAGCAGCCTTGATAGAGCAATCAAGAGCAGCATCCGCCAACTGGTTTGAGTAATAACTTTTAACCTCGTCTTCCACCCAGGATATGTACTCCTCGTCAACCGAAACCTCCTTTCTGGTTTTCACGTCAAAGACAACCTGGCTGAACCCCCGGGTGGGAACCCCGAGCACATGGAACAGATTGAGATGGGCTTTAAGCGTACCTGCCATGTTAAAAGCCACTCGTGCTGCATGATCACTTGCTTCAGTAGCGGAAGTGGCAAACAGAATTTTTTTAAACATATTCAACCTCCTTTTAGGATGGCATCAGAACCTGAGAGGATTATCTCTCAGGTTTTATGTGGTCAGTAACTGACTTCACAAAATATGTACTTAACTATTGGATCTTCACTGTGAAAACAGATCATCTCTTTTTCATGTCTGGAGATGCCGAATATTTCCGGTCAAGAAATCTTGCAAAGCATTCTGAATCAACCTGATACTTAAAGATCACTCCTCTGGCTTCATGTGGCCAGGAATTTCAAGCATGCTTATGACAAGCGGTTTCAGGAACGACCATTTAATGCCAATTTCAAACTCCTCCTCAAGATCCCTTATGGCATCCCAGCAGTTGTGACAGGGGGCAATTACCAGTTTTGCACCTGTAGCAAGAATCTGATCCCGTTTGGTAATAAGAGCCTTGTTTCTCTGTGGCCTGAAAAGGCCGATACCATTAAAGCCACCACCACCGCCACAACAGTAGTTGTGTTCCCTGTTGGGCGACATTTCTCTGTAGTAGCCAGGTTCCACAATATAACTTAAAATTTCCCGACCCGTCTCCCTTAATCCGTGATTCCTCACATAGTTACAAGAATCCTGAAGGGTTACAGGCACCTTGATTCTCTTTTCCGGATCAATTTTAAGTTTGCCCTCTCTCAAGGCTTCTGCCAGCCACTCTATATAGTGGATGGATTCAGCAGGAGGCTTTCCATCCTTTCTGCCCGCCCAGTAGGGGCCTTCAACCACTGTTGCCCGATGGGCATGACCGCACTCTGTCCCGATCATCCGTTTGGGTTTAAGTCTTTCCATGGCCGCATAAACATTTTCCACCTGCATCTTGCAGGCAGCCCAGTCTCCAGCAAACATCGCAAGACTTGTCTGCTCCCAACCCCTGCTGGGAACCGTCCAGTTCTCACCGGCAGCATGAAAAAGAATGGCGGCTTCCGCAAGATCTTCCGGATAGTGTTTGACCTCCCTTGCATTGACTGTGTACATGATATCCGCATTTTCAACATCAACCGGTACGGCAAGGCCTGGATACTCCTCTTCATACTCCTCAACCATCCATTGGAATGTCTCTACAAACTCCTCTTCTGAAACATCCATCTGGGCACGATATACCCTGTGCATACCGGCTCCGATCTTAAGCTCCCATGGCACAAAACCCTGCTGGTACAAAAGCCCTCTGAGATATCCGAACATGATTCCCATATCGATCCCGTGCGGGCAATACATACCGCAACGATTGCAGCATGTGCACTTGGCCCACGCTGTCTCCATGGCCATGTGCATGAACTTGTTGTCAACATTCCCTTTTCTTTTGATGATCTCTCCAAGTGTTGACTGAATTTTATACGCAGGCACCTGTTCTGGATCTCTGTCATTAACAAGATACAAAAAACAACTGTCTGCACACATACCGCAATGGGCACATATTTCAAGCCAGGTGCGGATACGTGATTTGCAGGTATTCTGGATTGTAGTCCATAACAACTTGGAGTCAACATCTAATGATTTCATCTCTTTATAGTATTGTGACCCACTTGTGTCTCCAAGAAGTGCGGTCAGTGCATCTTCAGTTTCAATGGGTTTTTTATTGCAAAATATACCTTCTGGCATGGATTCAATTCTCCTTAAAAACAGGTCTGATAGATGAGCCGGTGCTACCAGGCCATTTTTGTCCCCTTTAAACCACCGCGTTTAATTCCATAATCCATACCCAACTGGGCACGGGAGGCAAAAAACAGAAATACATGTGATAATTTTGTAAATGGAATTGCAAAAAGCAATATCTCTCCGCTGATAATATGGACAAGAAGCCAGAACGAGTAGTCACCAACCTGATATCTTGCCATCAGGCCTGTAACAAAGGGGGCAACTGAAATAAGTATTATAAGATAGTCATACCAGTTGGTCATTATACGTACTTCAGGCAAAGCTATTCTTCTCAATATGATAAGAACAGTGCTCGCAACAACAAGCCATGTCAGAAAATCCGCTACACCACCGTTAATTGAAAAAAAACTGAATCCTAACTTCTCCTCAAGAAACAGATTGTGTGCTAAAAGAAAGAGCGGCACAACAACAGCTCCCAAATGAAAAGAGAAGAAAATGACAGTCATGAAAGGCTGTTTTCGCCAGCCATGCGTGCCAAAAGGCAGAATCCATTTGTAGATGGAGCGTATCGCTCCTTTAAATCCTTCAACCGGATAGGCTTTGTAAGCCACACGGTCGAGATTCCACTGAAGTCCTCTGAAATACAGGATTGTACGGACAATCACGCCTGTCAGACAAACCCCGAGAGCCAGCCAGAACATGAAACCGGTTATAAATTCGTACATCAATGCCTCCCTATATGCTTTGTATCTTTAACTTTTTGCCCAAATACCCTTTTTTCAGGATCTCCTCTTTTGAACATGCTGTTCAGAAGGGGGCAGTTGGCAACAGCTACAAGAAAAGATGATTTAAAATGTTTTGTTCTTTTCGTCTCTACCTGTCAGAAATAGCCAGAAAAGGGGCAGTGCAACCAGAAGCCCCCCCCATAATAAGATAGGTAATACCTTTTGTATGCACCATAAAATCCTGAAGTGTATAAAAAACCTGTTCCATCATTGCCTCCCTTAATTCTTGATGAGTCTTTTTTGAATGATGATGTTCAATAATTTTCCTGATGAATCTTTTTGAATGACGATGTTCAATATTTTTTTAATGAGACTTTTTTGAATGATGTTCTCCATCCTTACCATTGGAATCTTCGTCGTGTTTGTAATCTGGATGTTCGTAAAATACAGGCATATATGCTGTAATCAATCG
>JADFYT010000329.1 GCA_015232935.1 Desulfamplus sp. | reverse complement strand
CGGCATGCGGCGACCTATCAAAAACAGCGAATGCCTCTTTGTCGTGAGAGGTGATGTTAACGGTAAATTGAACACCGGTTGGTTTTTGAAATACACCATTAAAGGCAGATCTTAGCAGCCCATAGGCATCAAAGAGTCTTTTGTGAAAATGAGCATCGGGATACTCTTCCCACATTCTATCTTCAGACATCTGATTGCTCAGTTGCTCAATTTTACCTTTACTGATCTCTTTTTCAAAAAGATAATCCACAAGATGAGCTGTTTTTGCAGTATTTCTGACAAGAAGGGGGACCACAGGATGCTCACCTGATATGGTTTCAAGGCCCAATTGGATAAGGCCTGTTCTGAATTTTTCAGATAATTTTCTTACATTGGCCAGGAGTTTTTTTCCTGATGCATTTTTTATAATTTCTAAAGATTTACTGGCTGCGGCAGCTTCTGCGGGAGTGATGGGGTTAGAATAAATGTACAGGGGGGCGGTTTCTCGCAGGTAGTTGATGACCTGCTGGGAAGAGACCACATAACCACCGTTGACTCCCATAGCCTTTCCAAGAGTTGCGATAAGGATATCTGCATGAATGCCGCAATATTCCTCAGTACCTCTTCCTGTCTGGCCAAAGGCACCGACACCATGGGAGTCATCAACAACGAGAACGACTCCTTCTTCAAATTGGTTCTGGTATTTGGCACAGATTTTATGGATTTCTGCCAGCGGTGCGTGATCACCGCGCATGCTGAAAATTCCGTCGGTAATAACCAGAATCCTTTTTCCATTATTGATAAAGGATATAAGCTTTGTTTCAAGGTCCTGGGGATCGTTATGATTATATATTGCCTTTGCCAGGGGGCGTGCCATCCGTATGGCATTTATAATTGAGTTATGGTTAAGCTGGTCACTGATAACAATGGTTTCTTTAGTGATAAGCGGCTGCAAAACACCAACAATGGCAGCATAAGCAGCGGAAAAAATCATGCCTGCATCTCTGGTATGGAAATCTGCAAGATTTTTTTCAAGATCAAGATGTTCCTGAAAGGTGCCGCTTATAAAACGGACTGCGCCAGGGCCTGAGCCGCATTGTTTTGCACATGCCTCTTCTGCTGCAATAACATCAGGATGCAGATGTAAGCCCAAATAGGAATTTGAGTTCATCCGGAGGAAGGTTTTATTGGCATATCCAGCCAGCCTGTACCGCGGGCCTGAATCTGCCGCAGCAGGTTCTATACCTGTTATTGCCTTTTCCAAACCTTTGAGTGGCTGTCTTGCTGAAAGATCAGCTACGTTTTTTTCCAGTATCTTGTTAAGTTCGGTTAATCCCATTATCTACCCTATGTCTGTTTGGCTGAAATATGTGTAATCATATCCTTGGTCATTTCTGCTAAACCATATTGCGGATTCCATCCCCATTCTTTTCTCGCAGCATTATCGTCAAGTTTGTTTGGCCATGAATCTGCAATCTGCTGCCTTACAGGATCAATGGAATAAGTTATGGAAAAACCGGGGATGTGTTTTGTGATTTCTCTTGCCAGCATTGCTGGTGTCAGGCTCATGGCTGTAATATTGTAAGCATTGCGGTGAATAAGTTTTGTGCCGTCGGCTTCCATGAGATCAATGGCAGCGGTTAAGGCATCAGGCATGTACATCATGTCAAGGGCAGTGTCTGCCTGCAGAAAACACGAGTAAGTTTTCTTTGCCACAGCAGAATAGAAAATATCCACTGCATAATCTGTTGTCCCTCCACCTGGTAATGTCTCATAGGAGATGATTCCTGGAAATCTCAATCCACGTGTGTCCACCCCGAATTTTTTATAATAATATTCACAGAGTAACTCGCCTGTAAGCTTGGTAATTCCGTATATGGAGGTTGGGCGCTGGATAGTTACCTGCGGCGTGTTGTCTGCCGGTGACCCAGGGCCAAACGCACCAATGGAAGAGGGAAAAAAAACAGCGCAGGAATTTTGGCACGCTGTCTCAAGGATATTTTTCAGGCCATTGACATTAATATTCCAGGCAAGCTGTGGATTTTTTTCGGCCACAGCAGAGAGAACACCGGCAAGATGGTAAATAGTGCGGATGCCATATTTTTTGACAACTCCTGCGATGTCTGCAGCGTTGGCCACATCTAGGATTACAGTTGGTCCGGCACTGGTATTTTTTGAAGTGGAAATGGGCTTATAGTCAGCAGCCACTACACTACTGTCACCATATAGGCTGCGCAAGGTACGGGTCAGTTCCGTTCCGATTTGTCCGGCCGCGCCGGTTACAAGAATATTGCTATTCATGGTGAACCAGGATGTTTAATCCTCTGATAATATTCCATAGAGATTCCCTTCTGGCTCTGACCCTCTCTGTTGAGTAGAGACATCGACCAGGCTAAAATGTTTTTTATCTTTTCGCACAAGGGCAATGAGAATTTTGACAACCTCAATGTCAATAATTCCATTATTTGCCAGTCTTGTGAGTTCCTCAATGGCAGACCGCTGATCATATGGAGACGGCCGGTAGCTCCTTTTTGAAATCAAGGCGTCGAATATGTCACATACAGCGATAATTTCAATGGTTCTGTTCTTTTGGGAAATACTGCATGGATATCCTGAACCATCCCTTCTTTCGTGGTGGTCACGGGCCACCAGGGCAGCCGGGTGATTTAAGTCTTTAAAATAATAACTCAGCAAGACATATCCTGAAACCGTATGTTGTTTGAGAATGTTTAGCTCTTCCTCTGTCAGGGGTGTTTTCTTCTGGATAATATTCATTGGAATATTTATCTTGCCAATATCGTGAAACGGGGCTGCCATGGACTGGATTTCTATAAGCGCTTTGTCTTTTATCATGTTCTTGGTCAGCAGGGCAGAGAGCCCAAAAACAGTAATAATATGGCGGTATGTATAAAAATCCTTTTTCTTGAAATATCCAACTGTGTGGAGCAGGGGAGTAGGAACTTCGACTTGTTCAAGAAAGGCAAAAAGCGTGTGCAGCTCCTCAATGTCTTCAAAAAATAAAGGGTATGGAGGTTTTGCAAAAAATTCCCATAAG
>JADFYT010000328.1 GCA_015232935.1 Desulfamplus sp. | reverse complement strand
TGGTTTCCACCGGGTATTGTCTGATGAAACCGATCTGTTATCTCTATCTGGTTCTTCTTGCTATTATCGACAATATAAGGAGCTGGAATCCCGCCTGTTGTTTCACTTGCCATGTTCTCACTGGCAGAGCCTGTCTTTATCCTGAATGTTCCATTCTCAAGAGGCTCTACGCTCTTGACCATTTCAGGAACAGATATCAGGTTACTGTTCTTTCCAAGCCCCTGAGTAAGTGCTTCATAGAGTCTTATGCCCGGAACTGAAACTGGAGGTGTCGGAATTTCAAACACGGGAATACCCAGGAGCTCTTCTAACTGCCTGATGGTTTCCCCTGACTTGTACATTCCAAGCAGAGCGGGAAATCCCAGATACTGAATCTGATTATAACCACTTTTTTGCGAACTATCTGACTTGCAAGGAGAGCTGTTGTTAAGAAGAGGCTTTATAAGCTCTGCAAGTCTTGCACGGTTCTCTTCAACATCAAGAGCCCTGGCAATATGTTCAGGATAGACCTCTTCGAGTTTTTCCATACCTGGAAAGTCGATCCTCGCAGACTGAAGTTGTGGCCAGATTTCAGAGAGTGTGGATACAATCTGTTTTGCACTGTAGATTTTCATTCCCGAAAAATCAATAATCAGTGACGGTGCCCTGTTTTCCAGAGCTGACACTCCGTTCCACATGGATTCAGGAATAACATAGCTTTTCTTTACAGTGCCAAGAGATGTGATGACATTGACATTTTTCTTCTCTTTCATCTTGTAGGTGAGTCCCTGTATTTTGAGAAAATCAACAATCTCCTGGATGCTCTGTAGAATATCCTCGTTTTTGACAGCACGATAAGGGTGACCAGGGATATCCTTTCTTGCCATGTCAATAGCTTCCCATGGATTATCCCACTCATTGCCTGATGGATGTACTCCCATAAGATCCATAAGGCCTGTAGCAAAATTCATGGAGCTTCTTTTTCCGGTTATCACAGTTGAAAATCCACGGTTCAAAGCAAATATCGCAGCTGACAAACCTGCCATGCCCGAACCTATGACAGTCAGATCAGTTTTTATCACGGGAAGAGTGTTGTTATTTTCCATTATCAAGCTCCTTTTTCTGCGTCTGTTTTTGCATCCGCCTTTTTATCCACATCTGCGACTTTAAGTCCAGCCATTACTGAAGCAGAAATTTCCGGATGAGAACTCTTTGAATCAACAAGCTCAAGATCAAAAAAACCGCTGTGCATCGCCTCTGTCAGTTCTGCCTGAACTAATTGATCTCCCCAGAATATTGGCCGCTGTCCCTTCCAGCGCTCATTTAGAAACGCCTTGATATCCCTTACGCCATGGTCACCTGAGAGTTCACACTTGTCATACATATGGGCAAGAACTCTTACACTGCAGAATCCACCCTGACATGGCCCTTTTCCCAAACGGCTTCTTTTGCCAATGTTTAGAAGGTTTGGTATTTCATTATTCTTTTTGAGCTCACAGACAATATCATCAATAGTCTTTTCAGAGATCATCTCGCACTCACACAGGATTTTATCCTTTGCGTCATGTGATTTGAGAATCCAACGCTTGGGTGCGACACCAGGCTCTGTCCATTTACCTTCCATAGTAGATGGAAGTGCTCTGGTGCGGGTAATGCATGGATTTGTATTACCAATTTTGGCACATACAAGATCAGATGTCTTTTCAGCCATGAGCCTATATGTAGTAAGTTTTCCGCCGGTGATGGTTATAAAATTATCAAGATCAGAATCTTCATGGTCAAGAAGAGTAAAATCACGACTTACATTTCTGTCATCTGCCCCACGACCTCCCAGATTGACAAGAGGTCTGACTCCGGAATACGCCCTTATATAACGGATGGTTTCCAGAACAGGCAGTATCCTGGCTCCTTGCTCTACAATAAGATCAGTCTCTCCAACCGTAGGTCTTATCTTATCAGGATCATCAACCCTTACAGATGTGGTGCCAATTATTGACACAGTGCCGCCTGGAACAAGAATATCTGCATCAGAAGGTGGCCTCAATCTATTTATGACACCGCTCGAGATTCGCGACTGGGTAACAAGAAGTGTGCCCATAGAATAAAGGATTTTTATTGATGCCCCCGCCATGGCAGCTACCCTACCAGCCCAGGCACCAGATGCGTTTACCACAATACCTGGTTGCACCTGAAATGTTTCACCTGAACGAATGTTTTTAAGGTGTACCCTTGTAATCTTGTGGTTTGTAATCTCGAACTTGACAGCTTCGGTATAACATAAAAGTCTGGAGCCTAATGATTTTGCCTCGGCAATGTTTTCAAGGGAGAGCATGAACGGGTCAATGGCTCCATCTTCAACTTCATATGCTGCAATGATTCTATCTGAAAGCTCAGGCTCTCTTTCAGTGGCCTCATCAGTAGATATCTCTTTGCAGTAAAGGCCGCTCTTTTCACAAAATTGAGGAAAATCCGCTATGTAATTTTCATCATCCCCTTCAATAGCAACAAATAGCCCGCCGCAGTCATCAATACAGTGTGACGCTGTTTTTTTGAGAATTCTGCCCTCTTGCATGCACTCAATAGCACTTTGAACATCATTGGATACATATCTTGCTCCACTGTGCAAAAGTCCGTGATTACCCCCTGACGCTCCGGCATTGATGTCACACTTTTCCACAAGAATAGACCTTATTCCCCGCAATGCCAGGTCTCTTGCAACTCCTGTTCCTGTTGCACCACCACCTATGATTAAGACTTCTGTTTCCAATAAAGAATCTTTTTTCAATGCAACCTCCCGGGCGATAGATTGGATCATAGATTTTAAACGGCAGACATCACAAAAACCATATTCCGGTTCAGTATGCCGATCTTACAATCAAGACTAAAAACGGATAGCATTGAAAAAAACAAAAATCAATAATTTTATTTCTTTTTTAAACATTAATGTTCACTTTCAAACATTAATTTTAAAATATAAGACATATTACGCACCACCCTTGATCAATAAGGCTTTATATGCTTACCAACATATTGAAACCATCATTCATATTGAAACCATCATTTTTTA
>JADFYT010000327.1 GCA_015232935.1 Desulfamplus sp. | reverse complement strand
AAAGGGATATCTTCATCACGGGCAATATACTTGCAGTAGGTGTTGCCCATCAGGATATCAACAGGCTCATTTTTGATCCACTGATGGAGCAGGAACATATCCCCTTTTGTCTTGACATTGACAGGAAAAGGAGAATCCTTGGTAATTTCCCTGATACGCTTTTCAAACTTTTTGCCGGGTGTGCCAGTGACAATATGCACAGGACACATATCAACCGATACCAAAAATTCAGTCATTGCTATCAGTTGATCAGGATCGCCCGCAATGGCTACTTTCTTGTGGTAAAAATACTGGTGCATATCAGAGATAAAATCCACCAGCTGGCCTCGCTCATAAGCTATATCTTCCGGAACGGTGGTGCCTCCAACTGTACGAAGAGCATTGATAAAACGATCTGTTGCCTTAAGTCCGAAAGGCATGTCAAGGACAGAGCAGGGTACCTTGTACCTGGTGTCAAGAAGTCTTGCTGCATCTGCCGAACACCACTCTCCAAGAGCTAAAGTACCGATGGCATTGCCGCAACCTTTCAATTGAGCTATGGTTGTGCCGCCTTTGGGAAACATTGTAAATTCGCCTGACAAGGGGCTGTTGAGAACTCCTGAAGTATCTGGAAACAGTGTAATATTTACACCGATCAGAGCAGACAGACGCTTGATCTCCTCCATGTCACAAGGCTCAACCCAACCAGGAATTATGTTGACCCTGCCGTTTTTCTTGCCAACAGGCTCGGCCATATCTGCCATCGCCTTTACCATATTGGAAAAACCGGTTACATGAGAACCCACATAGCTCGGGGTTGCGGCACCGATAACAAGTTTACCATCTGGTGTGTTGCCCTCATCTTGTGATTTTTTAATAATCTGCGGAAGATCATCGCCGATTGTCTCTGAAAGACATGTTGTGTGAACAGCTATGATCTCTGGATTATAGACAGTAAAGATTGTGTTTATCGCCTGAAGGAGGTTGGCCTGCCCTCCAAAGACAGATGAACCTTCTGTAAATGAACTTGTGGCAGCCGATACCGGCTCTTTATAGTGCCTTGTCAAAGTGCTTCGATGATAGGCACAGCACCCTTGTGAGCCGTGGCTGTGCGGCAGACAGCCGTGTATGCCAAGAGCGGCATACATCGCCCCTATGGGCTGGCATGTTTTGGCCGGATTTATCATCAGGGCACTACGCTCTGATATCTCTTGTGGTGTATGTCTGAGTAACATGGCAATACCTTATATTATTTAAATGTGTTATGATAATAAAGACTCACGCCAGTATATATCTATGGCTTCATTATTCTTATGTGGTTATCAGGAGGTGGTCGTTATTTAAAAAGGATAACAAGCAGGTTTATCACTCTTATTCCCACACATAAGTTGCTGACAATTCAGGACTCTCTTCCCAGGGTGCCTTCATCAATCCCCATACCTTGCTGTTGACCAGTCGATCTATCTCCTGATAGAAATTGATCGCCCCTCTGAATCCAGCGTAAGGTCCGCCGGAATCGTAACTGTGAAGCTGCTTCATCGGAATGCCCATCTTCTGGATCGAGAACTTCTCCTTTATACCGGCACAAAAGATGTCGGGTTTCATGATCTGGACAAGTTTCTCGGCCTCATATTGATTAAGATCGTCAATAACGATACTACCGGAATCCATATCAGGATTAAGCCCCGCGTAATCCTTGAAATTAAACCCTTTATCTTCCAGATCCTTTTTTTCATCTTCGGTTTTGCGAGGACGGTAAAGTGCAGGATCAGGCTCAACATGAATCTCCTCGATATTTCTGCTGTCAGCATCAACTTTAAGGTCAGGAATAACATGGCGGCCCTCGTAATCATCGCGGTGTGCAAACTCATATCCTGCCGAAAGAACCCTCATTCCCATCTCCTTGAAAAGCTCCTGATAGTGGTGTGCTCTTGAGCCTCCTACAAAGAGCATTGCTTTTTTGCCTTCTGTCCTTGGATAGACATCCTTGCACACGGCATCGACTTCAGGCATCTCCTCTGCTATAACCTTCTCGACCTGGTCTGCAAGAGATTCATCAGCGAAATATTGAGCGATCTTTCTGAGAGATTTCGCAGTGGCTTCAGCTCCTATAAAATTGACCTTGATCCACGGGATACCGTATTTTACCTCAAGCATGTCAGCCACGTAGTTTATTGAGCGGTGACACATTACACAGCTTAAATCCGCCTGGTTGGCAGAGGCGAACTGATCGTATGTTGAATTTCCAGAGAAGGTTGCGATATTCGTAATGCCGCACTTCTTGAGAATCCGGTCAATTTCAAAACCGTCGCCACCTATGTTATACTCACCAAGCAGGTTGATCTTGAATTTATCAGTTTTCTCGGTTGTTGATGTTCCAACCAGATGGGTAAAGACCTGATTGTTGGCGATATGGTGCCCTGCGGACTGAGACACACCTTTATAGCCCTCACAACTGAAAGCAAATACGTTGCAGTCTCCAAATTTTTCCTTCATCTTCCTGGCAACCGCATGGATATCATCGCCTATCAGTCCAACCGGACATGTCGCGAACACAGCTATGCTTTTAGGGTGAAAGAGGTCATAAGCCTCCTGAATGGCAGCCTCAAGTTTCTTCTCTCCGCCAAAAATGATATCTGAATCCTGCATATCTGTTGACATGCAGTAGGTTATAAAGTTCTCATTCTTATCGCCAGACGCACTGGTCTGATTTCGCCGAGTCAACCAGGCGTAGAAGCTGCAACCAATGGGGCCGTGCACAAGATTTACAATATCGCTTGTCGGTCCCATTATAACGCCTTTGCAGCCTGCATATGTGCAGCCGCGCATGGTTATGATACCAGGTATGGTTCTTACGTTTGCCATAATCTCCGGAGGGGAAGAGTTCTCCTCAGCTTCGTTGACAAGTATCTGTCTGGCACGTTTACGGGCAACCTTTGGCGGGTACTGTTTCAATAATTCTGCCTTTATATCCACAGGTTGCCATTCAACCATTTTCTTCCTTGATTTTGGCATGATTTTACTCCTTATAATTCTCACGCACTCTCTATACTCTATTTAATTCAATGGCTCTTTCTAT
>JADFYT010000326.1 GCA_015232935.1 Desulfamplus sp. | reverse complement strand
ATCCCTGTCAGCAGAAGGCAGGGATGCGATAAAGACATCTTTTTCTTCCTGCGACATGGCATCCAGAATATCTTTTTGTGCCTGGGGATCAAGCTCGATAAACGTAGGTTCAGGTTCAGCATCCTCCTCGGCCTGTGCAAGAAGTGCCTGTTCCTCAGAGTCCGGCTGGGGAAGAGCTGCCTGTTCAACACTTGTCTGGATATCCTTTGCGGTTTTTATAATGGGTCTTATGACAAAAAGGAACAATAAAATAATAAGCAGCACATTTGCGATTGTTCTGCCATACTCTTTTTGTACAAAACGCCATCCATAGATTTCAGGCTCTGTCTTGCCCATCTCGTCAATAGATGCAAAAGGAAAACTCTCGACAGAGATCTGGTCATCCCTATCCTCATTGAATCCAACAGCCTTTCCCACAACATCCGAAAACTGTTTCATCTCCTCATCTGATCTTGGCACATAGGTTTTAACCCTGTTTCCGCTCTCATCAGTCTTGTATTCATATTTCCCGTCAATAACCGCTGCTACAGAGACTCTTTTGATAACTGCCATGGGCTTGATGGTCTCGCTTACCCTTCTGCTGATTTCATAATTTACAGTATCATCAGACTTTTTTACCTCTTCGATATTCTTATCGGCATTTGGCTCTTCTGTTGTAATGGGATTCACACTGGATGGCAGTCCCTTGTCCTCACTTGCCTTACGGGCAGCCTCGGTCAGTGTCTTTTTGCTTCTTATGAATGTATTGTTCCTGTCCAGCGGGTCATATATCTCTTCATTCATGCTGTTGGTGGTAAAATCCATGTCAGACACAACGCGGACAATCGCCTTGTCCTTGCCCACAACCCTTTCCAGCATGGTCTGGATACGGTCGGCAAGCTCGGTCTCGTAACGCTCCTTGTATTGATACTGGGTATCCGCAAGCTTCTTTACCTTGTCCTGCTCCTCCTGTTCCTTTTTCTGTGCTTTTTTCTCTTCCATGGTTTTTGCTTCAAACAGGATTCTGCCTGTGGTATCGACAATGGTAATAAGCTCTGGTGTCAAATCCTCGATCGCACTTGAGACAAGATGGGCAATTGCTGCGATCTGCTCATCTTCCAGATCGGATTTGAGTTCAAGAAGGATTGAGGCAGAAGGTTTCTTTGTCTCCTCAACAAATACGGAATCCTTGGGCAGCACAATCATCACCTTGGCATCCTTGACCTCTTCAAAGGCACGTATGGTTCTGGCAAGCTCTCCTTGAATCGCACGCAGTTTATTGATTTTCTGGACAAACTCTGTTGTACCAAAATCAGTCTTGTCAAAAATTTCATATCCCACGCCAGAACCTTTGGGAATCCCCTCCTTTGCAAGAGCAAGACGAACATCATATACCTGGGCTTCAGGCACAAGAATGGTTTTTCCCCCGTTCTGGAGTTTATAGGGAGTCTTGTTCTCTTTCAGTTTTGCAACTATGGTGGAGGCATCCTCTTCTGACAGCTCGGCGTAGGCTGCCTTGAACTCTATCTTGTTTGCCCAGACAAACATGGTAATAAAACCCGCGATCATAATCAGAATAAGGGAGCCCAGGGCAATTTTTTTATAAAGAGACATCTCCTTATAGATTTTGACAACTTGTTCAAAAAAAGGATTCATGGCAGCATTTCCCCGTTTTTTTTAAATCTTGAATCACTGATCAAATGGAAAACTGAATCGCTGATCGAGTGGAAAACTACAGTCCGTAATTCAGTACTATTTTGAAATCTTCTGAGACTTTCCTTACAACTGCATGTTGATAATCTCTTTATAAGCCTCCATTGCCTTTGATTTGACCTGCATCAGAAGCCTTAAAGAGGTATCAGCCTTGCCAATCGCGAGCATACCCTCGTGAATCCCCACTTCATCCTTCATAACTCCCCGGGTTGCCTCGTCCGCGAAGTTTTGTTTTGAATTTACATCCTTGACAGCAGAATCAAGCCGCTCGGCAAAGGAGGGGTCACGCCTTCCTACCCGAACATGAAGAGGTTCGGTCTTTAATGAAATTCTGCCTATATTATTATCTATTTTGTTATCAATGGTGTTGACAATCTTGCTACTTATATTTGAGATGGGGGTCATGATAATTACCTTTATTTTTAAAAATTATGATTTTCCGATCTCAAGAGCCTTGAGTATCATGCTTTTTGTATTTGACAGAGCTGTAACACTTCCCTCATAGGCTCTTTTGGCCACAACCATATCCGCGACTTCAGTCAGATGATCCACGTTTGGCATCTTGACATAGCCTGTGTTGGGGTCAGCATCAGGATGGGCAGGATTATAGACCAGCCTGAAATCCTCTTGGGACTTTACTATCTCAACCACCTCCACACCGGTTCCGCTGCTTGGCTTGAATGGCTTGAACAGCTCTATTGGTTTTATTTCGATATTGGCGACCCTGTGTTTTTTAAAAAATTCCTCTTCCCTGATTTTTTTTTCAAGAACAGTCTCAAACTCATCAATCTCTTTTCCCTTGAATATAACCATCTGGCGACGATAGGGGCCTCCTTCGTCAGTACGGGTGGTCTCCACATTCGCAAGGTTCTGGGCTATCAAGTTCATTTTAGTCCGGTGTGCGGCAAGACCTGTGGCACTTACCCTTGACGCATTTAAAAGATCCGTAGCCATATTTTCACCTTCCTTTGCAATTCTAATCAGTCAATATCCCGTTCAGTCAAGCTGAATCCAGATTTATTATCTACCGCCCTCTTGAATTGAATGCTTCAAAAGAGTCATTTTCCTCAACAGCATCTCGGTTGTGGAGCGATATTTGATGTTGTTTTCTACAATGTTGTTCATTTCAGTATCAATATCAACAGAATCCAGATGGTTGATATCCACAGATTCGCTGATATACTCCTTTATGGAAAAAGGCTCATGAATTTCAGTTACGCCCGGAAAATGTTTAGGATTGGTCATGCTCATAATCGGAGCAGGCTTTGGCGGTGGGTCTTCCATTGATCTTTTCAAGGTGGAGTTAAAGTCAAGATCAACAGGTTTATATCCTATCGTATTCATATTGGAGATATTTCCGGATATCAGGTTGTGCCGTCTT
>JADFYT010000325.1 GCA_015232935.1 Desulfamplus sp. | reverse complement strand
GAGTATTTTGCTAACAATTTCCGTACTGATATAATTGTCATCAACCACAAGTACATGCATGGTTTCAAGGATATCCGGAATCATCATGTCGTATAGATCCCCGTCTTTGCCAATTGATGCTTTGAGTTCAACAAAAAAGGTACTGCCTTCATCTGGCTTGCTTTTTGCCCAGATACGGCCTTCCATAAGCTCCACAAGTCGCTTGCAGATTGTCAGTCCAAGGCCGGTTCCGCCATATTTTCTTGTTGTTGATATGTCTTCTTGTGAAAATGGCTCGAACATTTTGTCAAGAAGCTGTTCCGGCATGCCTATCCCGTTGTCCTGAACAAAAAAAGTCAACACAATATCTGATTCAGAAAGGTGGCTGTACCGCAGTCCAAGAACAACAATCCCGTGCTTTCTGGAAAATTTGACAGCATTGCCGATAAGGTTTGTAAGTATCTGCTGTATCCGCAATGGATCTCCAGTTAGCACATAGGGGATTTCAGCATCAATATCCATCAGAAACTCGATGTTTTTTTCAGCAACAGCATAAGTGAATGTATCCTTGACCCTCTCCAGGATACGAAAAAGATTGAACTGTACAGATTCAATTTCAAGTTTGCCGGCCTCAATCTTTGAAAAATCAAGGATATCGTTAATAATACCAAGCAGGGAGTAAGCGGAATTGTTTATCATTTCAAGGTATCGTCTGGTTTTTGAAGAGATGCCTGTTTCAGCAAGTGCAAGGTCAGATGCGGCAATAACTCCGTTCATGGGGGTACGTATCTCATGGCTCATGTTCGCAAGAAAATAGCTCTTTGCCATTGCCGCTGCTTCAGCCTCTTCCTTGGAGTATATAAGCTCCTGATTCAGGTTTTCGAGCTCAATGGTTCGCTCTTTTACACGCTTCTCAAGCAAGTGGTTTGCCTGGAACAGCCTTTTTCTGGACATCTGCAACTCGTCTGTTCTTGATCGAATCTCCCGGGACATGTTATTTACCGCAGATATTATATCATTAAGATCCCGCTGGGGAACAGATGAGAGCCATAGATTGTAGTCACCATCGGCAATATTTTGAATTACGGGAAGCAAATCATTGAGCCTTCGGGTTAAAAGGGTGTTCAGGACAACTCTTGTGCCAAAAAAAACACTTGCGAGAACGATAAGTTGAATAACAATGCCAACAAGAGCCATTGTCTCAACAATAATTTGTATATGCTTTTTTGAATAGGACACCTCAACAAAACCAATATCAATATTGTCTTTAGTGCCGCTTGATCTGGCATAGCTGTTTTTTTGTGGCCACTTCCCTTCATGAAAATCTGAATTCATTTTTGCGGTAAGGGATATTTCGTTGATTGGCTTTTTTATCGGTTTTTTTATTGTTTTGCTATTAGTCTCTTTGGGAGGTAGTTTTTCAAATAAAACTGAGGATGTATCTGTAACTTTGATGCCGGATATATCCTCGGTTTGCATATAAACAGTGAGTATCTGCACCATCTGCCTGTTATTCATGTCCCATACTGCTTCGGAAAGCATGGCGGCAATATCACTGGCTGTTTTTTCTGTCCGCAAGTTCCAGTCTCTTTTTGCATCTGCGACTGTTATAGTGAAAAAAAGACCTCCTATAACTCCAACAATAAGACTTATTATAATTGTAAGGCTGATAATAATATCATTTGTTATGGTCCGGTTATTACGATAATTAAATATTGCCATAACGTCCTTTAAACTTGTTTTTTATGGCCGCGGCTAATCTGACGCCTTTATAATGTCAACTATTTTGCAGTCAGGATAGTCTTTTGTCCTGTATCTTGAGATATGCATAAGCTTTCTTGTAATTTCAGACATGCGATCAACCTGCTTGAGTATTTTTTTCAACTTTATATAGACAGGACTGAGCTCAGAAAGATCCATAAGTGCAAGTTCTGAATAGCCCGAGATACTCATCAGGGGTTGATTAAGCTCATGGCAGACAGCACCGGTTATTTCAAGTACAGTCTGTAGCTTTTCGCTCTCTCTCAACCTCTCTTCCGCCTCTTTTTTCTGGGTCATGTCCCTAAATACGCTTACGATACCAATACATTTTTCATCCTGGTTTTTCAGGAATGCGACACAGATTTCAGAAGGAAACAAAGTGCCATCTCTCCTTCTGGAGTTGTACTCAAAGCAGATGCTTTTACCATGCTCGGAAGATTCATGGATTCTTTTTTCAAATTCAAGATAGTGCTCATTATCAACATGAAGTATGTCAGGCGAGTTCTCTTTGAGATAATCTTTGTGATATCCAAACATGTTTTCGGCAGCCTGGTTGACATCCATTATGATTCCGTCAGGTCTTTGAATAATCACAGCCTCCTCAAGAGCGTTGAATACGCTGCTGAGCCAAAGATATGACTCTCTCAGAGCCGCTTCGATTCTTCTGCGTTCCTGGTTTTCATGCTCAAGTTTTCTGTTTAGAGCCTGCATCTCTTCTGTTTTTTTCTGAAGACTCTTCTGGAGGCTGTACATTTTCAGGTGAGTCTGAACTCGTAATATGACCTCTTGTGCCTCAAACGGCTTGGTAATGTAGTCAACAGCACCAAGGGAAAATCCTTTTACCTTATCCTTGAGATAATCTCTGGCAGTGATAAATATAACCGGAATATCACGGGTCACCGGATTTGACTTCAGGGCTTGGCATACATCGTAGCCCGACATTTTGGGCATCATGATGTCAAGAAGAATAATGTCAGGCGGCTGTGCGTTGATGACATTTAGTGCCATCACAGGATCAGGGATGGGACGTATCATGTAATCGGGATCTGATAAAATACCTGCCAAAAGTTTTAGGTTTGCTGGAATATCATCCACCAGAACTATATTTGACTTGTTTCCCGTTTGTCTGTTAGTGTCCATACTCTGTCCTCTCTTGATACACTCTTTTTTTATGTAAAAACCTTTTTAAATGGCAGTATGTCAGGGCTAATGTATGTCAGGGCTAAACGAGCATGATGGACATGTATCAATCACCCCCAAATATAAAAATGATAGTCATTTTCACGGTAAAATAATCAAGATTGGCAGAAGTGTTGATTATCAATTACTCCAATA
>JADFYT010000324.1 GCA_015232935.1 Desulfamplus sp. | reverse complement strand
GTCCATAGTTAACAGGGAACGGGAGATTTACAGGGCACAGTGCATTGAGCAGGGTAAGCCTGCGGGTATGATAGACAAGATTGTTGAAGGTCAGGTGCAAAAGTTCTATAAGGATTCCTGCCTGATGAGTCAGCAGTATATCAAGGATCCGAAAAAGACAGTTGCTGAAATGGCCACAGAAACTATCGGCAAAATAGGTGAAAATATCACTGTAAAAAGATTTGTACGGTTCCAGATAGGAGAATGATATTGTGGAGACAAGACCTGTTGAGAGCAGACCTGAATTTGAAAGAGTTCTTGTAAAGCTTAGCGGTGAAGCACTCATGGGAGATCAAGAATTTGGCATAGATCCAGAGATGATCAATTATGTTGCTGACGAAATTGCCAATGTGCATGCTCTTGGAATACAGGTATCCATGGTTGTAGGCGGCGGTAATATATTCAGGGGAGTGGCGGGCAGTTCTGCAGGTATCGACAGGGCTTCGGCCGATCATATGGGGATGCTTGCGACTGTGATTAACTCTCTTGCATTGTCAGACTCTCTTGAGAAACATGGTGTGCCCACAAGGGTTCAATCCGCCATTGGAATGAACAAGGTGGCAGAACCCTTTATCAGAAGACGAGCTATTCGGCATCTTGAAAAGGGCAGGGTGGTCATTTTTGCTGCTGGTACTGGCAATCCCTACTTTACTACAGATACTGCGGCTGTACTCAGAGCAAAAGAGATGAACGCTCAAATTCTGTTCAAGGCAACCAAAGTGGATGGTGTTTATGACAAGGATCCTGTTGTTCACAGTGATGCCGTTTTCATAAAGAAAATTTCATACATGAAGGTTCTTGAGCAGCAACTCCATGTAATGGATATGACCGCAATCTCGCTTGCCATGGATAACAATCTGCCTTTACAGGTCTTTGATTTGCACCAAAAGGGCAATATCCTGGCCGCTGTGTGTGGCAAAGAGATAGGAACCAGAATATACAGCAATTAGATTCTTGCCTCTATTTTGATATTTTGGGTTTGCCAGTTGACACTTTCTCTGTCCAAAGCACCATTTTTATGGGGTTCCTGGAAAATAAAGTGTCAACTGCTTTTGGGCTTATATGCAAGTGTGCCCTGTTTTTGAAATGATCAGAAAATAAGCGGCTTGGCCGCGATTAATGTCTGATTGAAATTCCTGAGTAAAAAGATAAGTATAGGAGTTATTTTATGATAAAGGAAGTTTTCCAGGAAGCTAAAGACAGAATGGAAAAGTCTGTCGTAAATCTTGAAAAAGAGATGACTCGTGTTCGTACCGGAAGAGCTTCTGTTTCGATACTTGATGGCGTAAAAGTCGATTATTATGGCACATTGACACCCCTTAACCAGATGGCATCCATTGCAGTGCCTGAAAGCAGACTTATAACAGTTCAACCCTGGGATGTAAGTGCTATCAAGGAGGTTGAAAAAGGCATTCTAAAGGCCAATCTTGGCTTGACCCCCTCAAGTGATGGAAAAATTGTCAGAATATCCATTCCGCCACTTACCGAGGAGAGAAGAAAGGAGATCGCAAAAAATGCTCACCAGACATGTGAGGATTTCAAGATTGCTGTCAGAAATATTCGCAGAGATGCAAATGACACCTTGAAGTCTCTTCAGAAAGACGGGGATATCTCAGAAGATGAAAATTTCAAGGGTCAAAAGCAGATCCAGGAGATGACAGATCAGTATGTAGCCAGAATTGACAAAATATATTCAGCCAAAGAGAAAGAGATCCTTGAAGTCTGATAACTCTTTTGACAGCTACCTTGACAAGTCTCGACCGCATGAAATCTCAACCTCATGAAATTGAACGGCCTTATATGTCAGAACAGACTGATAAATTCAAGAAATATGGCATTGATCCATCCAGATTGCCAAGACACGTGGCAATTATCATGGATGGCAATGGACGATGGGCAAAAAAAAAGTTTATGAATAGGGTGAGCGGCCATGAAAAAGGTTCTGAAGCCGTTCGCTCGATTGTGACCATATGTCGTGAGATTGAAATCGAGGTTCTTACCCTGTATGCCTTTTCAACTGAAAACTGGGCAAGGCCAAAGGCAGAAGTGGCCGCTTTGATGGCACTGCTCAAGAAGTTCATAGTATCTGAAATAGACTCTCTTCATAAGAAAGGCATTCGTCTTGAGATGATAGGGCAGAAGGAAAAATTGCCTCAGGATGTAAGAGATGCACTTGATGGTGCCATGTCACACACTGCACGAAACAAGCAAATGTGCCTTAACCTTGCGTTGAGCTATGGTGGCAGAGAAGAGATTGTCCATGCTGTCCGTAAAATAGCTTCCAAGGTTAAAAAAGGCAAGCTATCTTCTGGTAAAATAACGGAAGAGGTTATTTCCCAGCATTTATATACCAGAAAACTGCCAGATCCAGATATGGTGATAAGAACCAGCGGAGAGATGCGCCTTAGTAATTTTCTCCTGTGGCAGTCCGGTTATGCCGAATTTTTTTTTACTAAGACTTTGTGGCCTGACTTTACCGAGCAGGAATTTGTTGAAATGGTAAAAGATTACCAGAGTCGGGACCGCAGATTTGGAAAGGTTGTATGCTCCTCAAACGATGGATCACAGCAGTAGTTTTAATCCCTGTTTTACTCCTGATTTTACTTATGGGTTCCCCTCTTGCATTTACGCTTCTTGTATTGCTTCTCTCCCTTGCCGGCATGGCAGAATATTTCAAAATCATATCTGTTTTGCCAACAACTTGCCTTGCAAGAGAACTTGCGGAGAACAGGCAGTCAGAGCTAAATCCCTGTAACGGGTCTGTTTCATTAAAAGAGCAATGCATTCAGACCAATATTTCATTACAAAAAATAGTTCCATTAAAAGATATATGTGTAAAAAATACGGTTCCGTTATCACTTAAGTGCATAGCCTATATAATGGCTGCTGCCATTATTGGTGCCTCCCATACCGGTTCTTGTTCAGTGGTTCTGTTGTTTCTTGCCTTCAATGTTATTGCGATGTCACTATTTGCAGTACTTAAATTCAGATCAGACTCATCTGTTCTTGATTTTGTGTCAGCAGAGATACAGGGAATATT
>JADFYT010000323.1 GCA_015232935.1 Desulfamplus sp. | reverse complement strand
AAGGATTATTGTTTTTTCTATTCAGCCATTCAATTGTTCCAAGTGCAAGCTCAGGTTTTCCGGGAATAAACATATAAAAATTTGAAAAGCAGGTACTGTCTGTAAAGGCTGTAACTCGTCCCTTTCCGTACTTGACAGCCGCACTTTGGAGAAAAAGGCCAAATTCATAGTCAGTTGTGGGATCCTGGTGAAAAAAACTTCTTCCAGAATAGGCAAGAGGTCTTGCTCTGAGGCCATACCCTATCATGACATTTTCAGCAGATAAGGGGGCGGAAAGGGTACATGAGGTGGCAAAGAGGAAGGGCGGCATAAAATTGACTATGGGATGAGACAGAATCCCGGGAGGCTTGTAAACACTCAGTTTACCTGTTTGAAGGTCATATGTGCTGTCATAGTGAAATAAAAGATCAAATTTTTTTGCCAGAAAATTTATATAGTAACTCATGCCAAATACATTTGTATGGTCACCGATGAGCCATAGCCCCCCGCCATTTTCCACAAAACTGACAACAGCTTTTATCTCGTCATCTGAATAGGGACTGGTGGGAGTTTTTAGAATCAATATATCATGTTTTGATAAAAGCTCCTGAGTAAGTATTTTATCCAGATTATGAGATACAGTGTAAAACTTATCAAGATAGTCTGCCATACAGTAATAGTTATATGTAGATTGCCTTCCATACCAGCTTGTATCAAACTTTCGGGTTGACCACTCCCAGTTACTGTGTTTTTCGTCTATAAGTATCCGCCCATCTTTTTTTTCCCCGGGGTCATGAAAGAAAAAGAGTCCTGATGCTAAAAAAAACAGGATAAAGTAACATAGCATGGCATTACGATATTTAAACGCGTTATTGGCAATATCCTTGGGTGATATCTTGCCAATATCAATCTTCCTGACTGGCAGCCACCACCATAGTAGCAGTAAAAGGGGTATAAAGCTGACTGTCGAGACAAGAGGATTCCAGTAGATTTTTGCATCATCGACCTGTGCGTAAATAAGAATCATCAATATATATCGCATATATCCATAAAAAATGGTAATCAGCGAAAAGACAAACCATTTTTTCAAAGATGGATGAAACAGTAGTATAGCCATCGTCCCTGCGATAAAGATATATATTACAAGATATAGATTGAATTTTTCAAGAAGCCCCGGAAAAGCCAATAGATCGTCAAAAGTTGAAATGTAGATAATACCGTCACTGATACTTGCTGGAAGCCCGAAAAGCCTGATCAGAGGGAAAGTTATATGGTTCAGGAACTTGACCTCATGATATCTTGAAAGAAATATATAGATCAAGGGTGTGAAAATGCCCTGAACCAAAAGAAAAGACAGAGTCAGAAACATGGATAGTGCCAATTTTATCCAGATACCATATAATCGCTCTTTATATTGAGACTCAATCTGAAAAAAAAATCCGGCAGTGGACAGAAGAGAAAATATCGAAAAGAACATCACAGCATTGGGCATTACCGGAGTAAAAGTTGGAAGAATATAGAGCCACACAAACGAAGACGATATAACGGAAAACCATATTGTAGCAATACCTGACACTATTTCAGCCCCCTTTGAATAAAATTTTTGAAAAAAGTAATGTTTCCAAGTTTATATTTTTCATAAGTCTCGATATTTTTACTTAGAAAGAACTGTGAGTCACCAATTACCGTTATGCTTCCCTTGCCATTTTTTTTTGTCACAATAACCGGATAATCAAATTTTCTGGCCAATATATTCGTAGTGTTATCTGTTTCAATATTATTGTTATGAATTGCGTTATTCTGAGCAGAGACTGAATGTACAGAATCCATATTATAAATTACCGGCCATGCTTCAACAAACTCGACAGAACCCGATTCTGTATCTACTTTGCCAGTCCCAAGTGGAACAGCATCTACTTTAAAACCCAGTTGCTCCAACCCGGAAGCAGATGCATCAATATCTTCCCAACCTGCTGACCAGATAACTCTTCCACCATTGTCCATAAAATGCTCCATCCGGCTGATATTTTTGGAGGAGATTTTTTTTGTCGGGGAAATAATAAAAAGAAGATCACCTTTTGCCATGACCGTATCTGTAAACTCTTTTATGAATAATGGTATATAGCCATTTCTCATAAGATTGAGAGACAGACCCCACAAACTGTTATCTTTAGGGCCGAAACGGGAAAATCTGCCATAGTGATACGCGTCAATCAAGGCAAACTTATATGCAGCAACTCCCATGGAGTTTTTATTCTCGCCGATATTTTGAGTGATGGCTTTGTTGGGCACTTTATATGTAAAAAAAATAGATCTTAATGAGTCACCAGCATAATTTCCAATGCCCAATACGAGTATTCCTGCTGCGATATAAACAGCAGATGCCTTGTTTTTGATCGTTACAACAGTTATAAAAACAGAGATCACAATGAAGATTGTTAACGCTGTTTTTTGGAATAACCTGGTAGAATCGCTTTGCAACCACTGGAAGATGTCGTCAATAAAAGGATAATTCAATGGAATTGAGACATTCTGGAAGGTGGACGTATCTCCAAAAACAAGCACTTTGCCTTTTCCGTAATGTGATTCTGCTACAAGAACAATATCTCCCATAAGCTCTTTGCCATCACGCTTGTAATCCCCGAGATATGCCCGTTTTGAGTTAAAATAGTTTCCCATGTCAGCCCAACCTCTTTTGCCTGTAATTACTGGCCTTGCAGGCGGAGAAATATCTAAAGATGCGCCCACCCAGATCGAGGTCTCATAGTCATTGTAGACATGTCTATTTATATAGTTGCTTCTCTTTTCAAGGGAGTTATCCCATCCTGATGAGATGGGCAGAGCGGTATCAAAGTTAAGGGATATATCAAAAGGTTTGATCAATTGATTGATGGGCCTCATGATTCCTGCCACATCAGTATGATCTCCGGCAACAAGAAGAGCCCCTCCATTTTCTATAAAAGCATATATTGCAGTTTTTTCTTCGTCACTGAATTCATGGCGGGGATTGAATACAACAACTACACCAGCGTCTTTGAGGGTGGATGAGGTGATTAAATCATTTGTCAGCTCGGTCTTATAGCCCTTTAGCTTGAGATACTCAGGAAGCATTCCGAACATG
>JADFYT010000322.1 GCA_015232935.1 Desulfamplus sp. | reverse complement strand
ATCCTTGTTATTGCCAAACATGGATTCAATACTGTCAGCAAACTTGAGCAACACCTTTTTGTGCTTATTTGCTGAAGCACTCATTCTGAATCTTTTCAATCTTACAGTTGCATATAAAAGGGTCAGAAGAAAAAGAAAAGCTGTCAAAATATAGTTTTTTATATTTTGATGGAGTATCTGTTTGTTTCTCTTTTCCGCTGCTTTTAAAAGAGCTGTCTTGTTTTCTGAATCAGGATTCTCTTCTATCAAATTACTGCTGCCTGAATCCTGAACATCTTTTGATTCAGCATCACTTCCATCAAGCCCGGAAACAGGCTCTTCCTGATTTTTTGCATTGCCTGCACTGTCTGTATGCTCCAAACCATCTGCCTGTGTATGTTCTGCACCTTCTTTACGCTCCGTGCCTTCTGTCTGGTCTTCCTGCTGAACAGGCAGCTCCGGCTCCTCTTCGTCTAAGTTTTCCTTGAAAAATTGAGCGGGGATACTGTATTTTTTTGAACTCTCGATATTGTGCCATCTTACTGTAACCTCAGACTCTTGCTCCTTGTCAGCATATGACAAATACTCAAGCACATACATGTTATTAATTCGTGCGGCTATCGCCTGATAGATATCAATAATATCTTCGGGTTCAGGTGCATAGAGGTACTGTCCGCCTGATATTTGTGCAAATTTATCCATGTATTGAAGCCAGTTTTTTTCTATTCTGGTAAAACCTATCGAGTAAACAGGAAGATTTGTACGGACAATTTTTTTTGTCAGTTCCTCGTTCGATATTATGCTTCCTTCATCTTTGCCATCAGAAAAAAGGATTATCGCGGTTCTGCCCTTAAATGATCTTGATTCAAAAAGATCAACAGCCTGCAACAATGCATCATTAAGGAGAGTTATTTTCCCTGATATCTCAAGTTGATCGATATTGCTGATCAAGGCACTTCTGTCTGTCGTGAAATCAGTATTTAAAACAACGCTGTCTCCAAATGTTATCAGTGCGATCTGCTCTGTTGTTTTCATTTTGGAGACAAACAGCTTTATAGCCTTTTTTATCTCATTAAAGGGTCTTCCCCTCATACTGCCGCTTATGTCAATCAACAAAATGAGTGCGGATTCCACAACAGAGCTGCTCACATGGTGCAAAGCACTGATTTTGCATTCTGCATTGTCTTCAAAAATATTTATATTCGGAATATCGAAAGGATTGCCTGCTTCTGTTGATTTGAATTCAACTTTGACAAACAGTTTTATAACAGGAAAACCTGAGCTGTTTACCTGATCTATCTGCAGGGAGTCTGCCAAGGCGTGTCGGGGGTAACCTGAACAAAGTGTTGCAGCAAGAATAATAAAAAAGACAATATGGGAAAATGGTATTCTGCTCACTGACATCCTGCTGATTCTCCATTATTGTAATTCAGTTGCGGATTGGCTATTTTCTCCATATTTACATTAAAATCACAGATTGGTCTAAGAAAATATCCATATACTTCCCGCAAAACCGGATTGCACTCTTTGATTGTACCGGATAAAAAGTGAGTTCCGCAATAGGTCTAATGTACAAACGGGAATGCCTGTTTCTGCAAATTGTTTTTTTACAAGACAATCAATCTTGCTCAACAGCAATCAGAGCCTGTCGAGGCTTTAGTCGCGATAATATCCATTATTATACTGTTTATATCACAACCGGATGTGATCAACGGGATATAGAGAAAGTCTGCCCGCTTGCCTTTTTCCAGAGTACCCGCTGTTTTGCCATGCCCTAAAGCATCAGCCCCGTTTACAGTTGCCATTGCAAGAATATCACAAGGGTTAATCTGTGGAAAATGCTCCGCTACAAAAGCCATCTCATCAAACATGTTTAATGTCTCTGTACTGGCAAGGCTGTCACTACCAAGGGCTGGCTTTAAACCACATTGTAAAAACAGGGGGATATCTGGCAACTTTTTGTGAAGATTAAAGTTGCTTCTTGGGCAAAACACCGGCTTTGCACCTGTTTTTGCTATAATCTCGATATCTTCAATATCCACATCCAGAAGATGGACAGCAAGGGTAAGAGGATCAAGAATGCCCATATCATAAAGATACTGAACAGAGGATCTGGAAGGAACAGGCCATGATGAGAAGTCAATCCCCCTCTGCCTTAAAAATTGTGCCCATTGCCCCTGTCCATAATTTTTACTGGACTTGCTGCAAAACCGGATTTCATTCCTTGATATTTCACTCCTTGATTTTACCGGATGAAAAACGAATTCTGCTGGAGGTCTGTTTTCATAAGGAACACTTGCTCGAATGGAGGTATTGGTTGTCGTAATAAACTCTGTCTCGTCGCAAGATTCAGCCACATGTATTGAAAACGGAAGATTGGCCGCTTTAGTGTGCTGTTTAAGCATTTTCAAAAGCTCGGGCGAGGTGGTATGAGGGGCATGACCTGCAATTGAAACAGAACTCAAGAGGTGTGTAGAAGCATGATCTGCCATTGAAACAGAACTTGAAAGGGTTTCAGGCGGGTCGAAAAAAAGATGCTGGTGAGAGTGACTCCGGTCAGAGTGACTCCGGTTAGAGTGACTCCGGCGAGAAAGAAGTCGTGAAATATTGAATGGTTCCTCTGTTCCTAAACACTCCTGAAACCAGACACCACGGATATCTGAATCTGCGAAAATATCCTCTGTAATGCCAAGGGTCGAAATTTCACCAAAAAGAGAAGTGCCGCTTGCTACAGCGGTCAAAATTGACTTTCCGGCCTCCTGCCGGAGCATATCAATTCCACATGCGTCTCTCTGTTTCAGAAGCTCTCTTACCCACCCATTGAATCCCCTGTCAAAAGAGATCCTGCCCTTCATGGCAGAAAGCTCAAAATGGGTGTGGGCATTTACAAGAGCAGGCATCAATATTCCAGGGCCGTGATCAATTACCTCTACAACACAGCTGGATACATCTACGCCACAGTTGGAGTTGAAAGCCGCAAAAGCATCTTGTGCATTGCCGGATTTTTCTGACCATACATCAACAATGATGTCGTTTTCAACATGTATGCAGCCGTTTTCAATTATCTGCCAGGGGGAGACAAGAACCTTTCCTGCCTTGTGGATTACATGGGCATTGCCACTAT
>JADFYT010000321.1 GCA_015232935.1 Desulfamplus sp. | reverse complement strand
TTACAAGCTGGACAACCTTTGCTTCGTCACATGAAACCAATGCTTCTGTCATTGCGTTAAAATCTGCCATTGCTCTTCTCCTAACTGAATCAAATTTAATAAATTATTTTGCCTTTTTCCCTGAAGGCATCATCTTTTTTTGTCTATATACGCTGTTTCATGGTCGTCCACAAGTCTTTTTGCAATTTTTTTTGCAATTTTTTTTCAAACAAGTGACCAGTTTTGCTCTCATTTATTGCATTTTAGCTGATCAGAAATCCCGCACACCTTTAAAAACAAGGTTTTTTTCATGCTATACGAAGATGAAAGGATATGTTTCATGATATTAAAAGATGTCATTTTTTTACCTGAAAAACTGACAATATTCATTACATGTCTGATGCTGAACCATGAGTGTTCAGTCATACTGGACAACATCTACAGAAACGCTCAACTGATGCTGGCCGCCTCCAAGCACGGTTCCCTTTACAGGCGTCACATCTCCATAATCCCTTCCCCATGCCAGGGTAAGATGCTGATCCGTTGGAATGACATTGTTGGTAGGATCAAGATCCACCCATCCTGTTCCCGGAATATAGATGGAAAGCCAGGCATGAGAGGCATCTGCCCCGACAAGTTTTGGTTTGCCGGGTGGCGGCTGAGTGTGCAGATAGCCGCTGACATATCTTGCAGCAAGACCGAGCGAACGCAAGCATGCTATCTCGATATGTGCAAAATCCTGACAGACTCCCCTTTTTATATCAAAGGCCGTCTCAACCGCGGTGGTGGTGGTGGTGGCTGAAGGATCATACTTGAACTCTTTAAAAATCCTTTCTGTCAAATCAAGAGCTGCCTTGAGAATCGGCACTCCTGGTTCAAACAGATCCTTTGCCCACGCGGCAAACCGGTTATCCACCGGAATCATGGGAGATCCAAACACAAACTGAAAAGCCTCAAGATCATCTGGCATGGGGTGCCGCCAGAGGGTTTCTCTCGCCTGCTCCCATGATGGAGTCAAATCCGGTACAATCACAGTCACAGGATTCAGTTTTATATCGCTTGAAGCCATGATCTCCAATACATTGTGAGGTGACTCGATGGTTGTTGTTACCACAGTGTTGCCAAAATAGTCTGTTCTGCGTGATATGGCCGAAGGAAGGGGGGATAGCGTAGTTGTGCTTCTAATACAGCTTTGAACAGAAGTGTTGCGAGGTGTCAAAAAGAGTTCATTGTGTGAAAGCGACGCAGCGTCACCATACTGATACCTTGTCATATGAGATATCCTATACTTCATATGCGTGTTCCCCTTCTGAAAAAGGAGTTCCATCAGCATGATCTGCTGAAAAATTGCCAAGCTGTTTTTCAGTCTCGATTCTGCTCAGATAGTGTTGAGTGATCTGATTGGAAAGCCTCTGTAATCCGTTTTTAAGGAAATCAAGCAGATGGTTCAGCTTAGGTCTTGCCCCATCAATGTCTGCACTCATAAGCTCTCTTATATCGGTCAAACGAAGATGGGTGGTAAGATCAAGAGTGATCTTCTCCTCTTGTGTCCTGAATGGCCGGGGGGTACTTCGCGGAAGAGTCTCCACATGGTCAAACAGGGACGCCATCTGAAATCCTACTGCTCTCGGATTGAGTTCATCAAGGAGCAGCAGATCAACAATAGGCTCTATCTGGAGGGTAGTACGGTAGCGTGTATGGTAAGTTATTGTGCTGTCCGCAACTTCAAGAAGAGTCTCAAGATCGTGGCTTCCTGGTTTGCCTCTTGACGAAAAGATGCTTTGAAGCAGAGTTATCATATACCCTGCCCTCTCGATACGCCGTCCCATATCCATAAAACGCCATCCCATGCCTCGGGTCATGCTCTCCAGGGCAAGCCCCGCAAACGCGGATATGGTCAAAATCATCTCGTTGACCAACTCCTGAGTTTCACTGATCTGGTTCTGGCGGTGAGGAGCAAACCCGGCAAGTTCATTTTCCATCCGTCCAAGAATATGCCAGGAGTCATTGGAAAGTCTGTCCCTTACACTTGCGGCAACTCTTTTCACATTGTAAAGAGAGTTGCTGATGCTTCCTGAACGCTGAGTGCTGAACATTGACTCAACAAGTTCTGTCTCGATAATCCGCATGCTGTAGGAGGTGTCAGATTCAGACATAACAGTCGAGATGATCTCAAAGTTTGCCATGATTCGCATAAGAAAGGGAAATTCCCCTATCTGATCCAGCCTGGTTTCACTGTTAAGACGGATCAATACGCTTCTAAGAACTCTTAGCATCCCTTCGGTTCGCTCCACATAGCGTCCCAGCCAGAGCATGTTATCTGCCACCCGGCTTGGCAGATCACTGCCGCGGTTGATCTCGATGGCATCTGTAAAGCGGTGCATCATGCTCTTGTATTCGACGGTCTTGTGGGAGAAGCACCAGGTATCTTTACTGCCCTGCCCCTCTCCGGAACTGGAGATAAGAATGGCCGGATTATCGGCCATTCTGGTCAGAGCTCCTGGCATGACGAAAATCTTGTCTTCCGTAATGAAAGATATTCCGTCATTTGTCATGAAACCCGAAGATGTTAATACACCTGGCATTTTGGCAGGAATGTTGGCATCAGGTATCATGGCGGTATTGGATAGTGGAGCAGGGATGGTGGCATCAGGTATCAGGGCAGAAATCGCGGAGTTTGATGCTATGGCAGCCGAAAACATTCTTATAGATGCAAAGCATTTCTTTATTCCCTCCTTGCCCCATACAGGAAGAGCACAGGGTTTCATAGGCTCCCTGACTACATAGGCATAGGGAGCGACCTTGATTTTTGATATCAGTGCCTCGATTTTATCATGGCCAAGATCCGTGGTATCAACAACAGGGACATGCGGTATTGCAAAAGCAGACGAGACTATTACGGGGTTGTTTTTGTCAGATATTCGGGCAAGGGCGTCATCAAGAGCATCTGTCTGGCCACACCATGAGGTTGGAATATCTTGAAGAATCAACTCCTCACCAATAAGCAGACGGCATATCGCGGGCAAAAACGGAATCAGCCCCGGGCTCTCCAGAATGCCGCTTCCCAATGGATTGCTGACAGCCACATTTCCTGAGCGTACCGCCTGCACAAGTCCTGGAATTCCCATAAGAGATGTGCTGCCAAATA
>JADFYT010000320.1 GCA_015232935.1 Desulfamplus sp. | reverse complement strand
GAGACTCCGGTAAAGACAATCAGCTTTTTTTTTTTTATTTTGACATCAATGTTTTTAAGGTTGTGCTCTCTTGCACCTTTTATTGTTATGGTGTTTAGTTCATGGGTTGTTTCAGGTTGTATGTATCTCATTTTTTATAAAAAATTCCAGTGATTATAAGATGCTATTGAGTATTCTCAATAATAGAGGGTGTACTGCTTGTTGTATAACATGAGTTCTGTTTCTTCAAGGATCAGTGGGGGGTGATGTTTTCATCTGGCCAAGTGAAATTATAATTTCTGGCAGTTGTAATTTAACCATAGGGCAAAACCCTCAGAACTATAGCCACCTTTACCAAGTTTTTCAAAAGCTAATACTATCTCTTCAGATGTGGCAGCGAAATCCCATCCATGATCCCTGATGCCCCTCCATGTTCCAGGATTTGAATATCATGAACAGTTAGTACAGTTTTCAGTTCTATCCAGCTATATGTCATCTTTTTGAGAGTTCGCGGAGAAGATCCTTATCCTGCTGCATAATTTTTTCAGCCTCAAGAACCTGTCTGAAGAAGTTTTCATTGTAGCCTGTCAGACGATAACCAACATCATCTGATTCTATAAAATAAAGGGTCTCACCCTCTTTTACTTTTAATTTTTCTAATGATGCTTTTGGCAGTACCACACCGAGAGAGTTGCCAATTTTTCTAACCTTAAGTGCGATCATTTTATCTACCCTCCTTGTTATAACTATACCATCAAAATGCATTCTGTTTTTCATGATTCGGGTTGACCACGCAACGACAACGAATGTTTATCCAAAACAGCAAACAGATGTCTGGAATCAAGGGGTTTGGGCAGGTATTCATCTATGCCGCAGAGCATGCACTGCTCACGATCCAGTTCGCTTGCATGTGCCGTGATGGCAACTATGAACACATCATGGTTCAGTACACTGGAATTATTGTCACGAATAATTCTGGTTGCCTCCATGCCGTCCATCAAAGGCATCTGGATATCCATCAGGACAAGATCAAAATTTTTCTTTTCCAGAATCGAGATTGCTTCCCTGCCATTGCCTGCAACTGTAATTTTGTGCATGGGCAACATGGCAATTATCAACTGCTGGTTAAAAAACTGGTCTTCCACCAGCAGGATATCCAGAGAAGGGGTATTGGCTGAATTGTTTTTACCGGACCCGGGGGTATTGACGCCATTGTCGGGCAAGTTATTTTTACCGGACTTGTCAGTGTACTGTTCTGGCAGTGCCGGGTCAATCTTGTCTTTGTCTATTTTCAGAGGTACTGTGAACCAGAATGTCGATCCTTTATCAACCTCGCTTTCAAAACCTATCTTTCCACCCATCATATGTACAAGGCTCTTTGCTATAAAAAGCCCGACGCCTGTACCGCCATACGTTCTTGTCATGGATGTGTCTATCTGGGCAAAGATATCAAACAAATTCTCTTTCTGTGCTTCGGGAATACCTATGCCTGTATCAGTAATCTCAAATTTCACAGAGCTTTTTGAGTTGTCTTTGCCGACCTCGTCATCTGGATAGCTGACATGGACATATATACCGCCGTGATGGGTAAACTTTATGGCATTTGACAGCAGATTCATGATTATCTGGGAGAGCCTCTTTTGATCTCCTATGTAAAAACAGGACGTATCAAGTGAAAAACTTACAGAAATCGAAAGTCTTTTTTCCTTTAACCTGTCATGCAAGGATATGACTGTGCTTTCAATGATATCTTTGATATTAAAATTTGAAAGCTTGATATCTATTGTTTCTGATACAATCTCCGAACATTGCAGGATATTGTTTATGACAGACAGCAATTCTTCCGAAGATTTCTGGATAGCCTCTATTTTTTTAATATCCAGAGGGTGTATAATCCCGTCCGGCCTGTACATGAGCAGATCGCTAAAGCCCACTATGGCGTTCATTGGAGTTCTTATTTCATGACTTATATTGCTAAGAAAGGCATTCTTTGCACGGTTGGCGGTCTCTGCCTGCTCTTTTGCCATACGCAGGTCTTTCTCGGTCTCTTTAAGCCTCGAGATTGTTGAACGCTCCTTGAGAACCCGTTCCAGTCTGGCCATGATCTCTTTTGAGGAAAAAGGTTTTCCTATAAAATCAGTCGCACCTGTTTCAATAATGTCATGGAAACTGAAGTCCTCGATACAACCTGTCATGACAATTACATCGGCATTGTATAGATTTGTTGTTATTTTTGACAGATCAAGGCCGCTCATGCCTGGCATGTTAATGTCGGTAATAACAACATCAATAGTGTTTGAATCAAGAATTTCAAGAGCTTCCGAGGTATTTCCGGCTATCGAGATTTTGTAACCTGTGTTGTGCAAAATCCTTTCCAAAGACGCAAGAAATGTTGCCTCATCATCAACAATCAGGATATGAGGAGTATGTGTGTTTGTTTGAGTATCCATTATGCTCCTTTAATGCTCGTTAAATATTAAAAGTCAGCCTGAAAATTTACCCATCTATAAACTTCAGACAGGGCGATCTCACATTGGACAGCCTCGATGATAATGGTCTTGTCCATGCCTTCATATGAGGAGAAAACCCATTTTCCCCCGTTGCTCCGGACAAATTTTTCCACAAGACAGGAGTGCTGAGATACAAGAATATATTCCTTGAGAGATGGAATAAGGCGATAATGCTGGAATTTGACGCCCCTGTCGTATAACTCTGTGGAGTCCGAAAGGATTTCAATAATAACAACCGGATTCAATAGAGAAGGAATTGAACCGTCCGCAAACCTGCCTTCACAGGCAACCGAGATATCTGGATAGGTGAATTTATCTATAGACTCTATTTTTACCCTCTGGTCGCTTTGATAAATCCGGCAGGCGGAACCTTTAGCTATAAAATGGTTTCGCAATTCTGAAGCAATATTGGTATTGATAAGATTATGTCCTGGAGATGCTCCGGTCATTGCAAAGATTTCGCCATCAAAGTATTCATGCCTTGTTTCCGAGTTTTTCTCAAATTCAAGATACTCCTCCGGTGTAATCCCCTCTTTGTTCTGTGGTTGAGCATTCATATTTTCTTCCTCCCTCACTTCCTCTCCCTCACTCACTCATTCCCTCCCTCCTTTCCTCTCACCCCCTCACCCATCCCCTCACTCACCCTTT
>JADFYT010000031.1 GCA_015232935.1 Desulfamplus sp. | reverse complement strand
TTTCAACAGCGGTTTCAACATTCTTGCCATCGAATTCCTGAGTCTGTTTCATAGTACCTCCATGATTTACAAAAATTTCCTTTGAATGTAATACTGCTGGCCAATAGATATCAGGTTGTTAACAAGCCAGTACAGAACAAGTCCTGACGGAAAATTGATAAATATGACTGTCATGAACAGCGGCATGAACATCATGATTTTTGCCTGGGTAGGATCTCCTATTGCAGGAGCCATCTTCTGCTGAAGAAACATGCTTGCCCCCATGATTATGGTCAACACGGGAATACCATATGGAGCGTGCATAAACGGAATAGCCAGATCAAAACTAAAAAGCCGGTCAGGAGCGGAAAGATCGTTGATCCAGCCCATGAAAGGAGCATGACGTAACTCTATTGCCTGATAGAGCATTCTGTAAAGAGCAAAGAATATGGGCATCTGAACCAGCATAGGAAGGCAGCCACTCATAGGGTTGACCTTGTATGTCTTGTAAAGGTTCATAACCTCCTGATTCATCCTTTGCTTGTCATCTTTATACTTTTCCCTGATCTGGTTCATAATGGGCTGGAGTTTTCTCATGTCATTCATTGACTTATAGCTTTTTGTGCCAAGTGGCCAGAAAGCCAGCTTTATGAGAATAGTCAAGATAATAATGGCAATGCCGTAATTTGGTATAAAGTCGTGGATCAGATTCATTCCGATCAGGCATGGCTTGGCAAGAATATCAAACCACCCGAAGTTGATCGCCTTTTTCAGGCTGTTGTCATATTCACTCAGCACTTTAAGGCTTTTGGGTCCCATGTAGCAATTAAAGGAAAGCTGAATCTGCTTGCCGGAATCAAGTCTCTCCACAGACTGGACATATCTTGTAATCACAAAGGAATCAGTACCGGAAAGCTTGATAGCAGATTCAACAGGATTAACAGGAATAATACAGGATATAAAGTACCTGTCGCCATTGCCAGCCCACTCCACTTTTCCTTGCAGTCTGTTCTTGTCGCTTTTGTTCTCCCTTGCGTTTTCCCGGATATCATTAGGTGTAACAGCTTCAAGGGTTCCGTTGATGTAAGCCTCAGGACCATAAGCCCCGAACTGTGAAAATGCGGCACCTTCTTCGCTGAGAGCAAACGGCATCGAGATCTCTACAGAATCTTTTAAAGGCATGGAAGACGCGTTTTTTATAAGGATATCAAGACCTATAAGATAGGTTGAAGCTGAAAAGGTATATATTTTTTCAACAATGATTCCATGAGGAGATGTCCAGGAAAAAGATATCTTTTTTTGACCATCATTCAGAGAAAACTCCGTTAGTTCATTATCAGATTTAAATATAGCTGTATCAAGACCCTGAATGCTTTTTCCCTCAAGATCCATGGAAAACAATCCAGCATCAAGTTCTGGTGCGATCATCTGCTTGTATGGAGAATCTTCTTGAGTACCCTCCTTGAACATCTTGAGAACAAGGCTGGTAACCGCTGCCTGTTTTTCAGATATGATAATATCGTAAATAGGGGTGGCGACTTTGATCTCCCTGAAATCAGTTACTTCCCGGGATGCTTCTTCCTTGCCAATATCTGACAATGCGGAAGAACCATCAGATGCTGTACCTGTATTTGATATATTTGTAGGGCTAAAATCAGCAACAACTGAGCCTGCCGGCAATCCTGTCTTGTCTTCCATGCCTGGCTTGCTGGCAGAGCCAACCTGAGATTGCTGCTGATTTGTTTCGGGGCCAACAAAGAGTATATTCCACCCCGCTATTACAACTATAGAAAGAATAATGGCCATAAACAACCGTTTTTGCTCGTCCATCTTGTCTCCCAAAATGAGTGATGAATAATATTTTACTTGATGTATGTTTTCATAAGAGCCGGATAAGATCCAGGACAGATCAGTCTGCCACAAAGAACAATGAAAATCCCATAATTAAAAATAGTTAAAAAAACTTTGATATAAAAGAGAATATTTTTTGGACAAGAGAAATATCAAGATGGCAATTCAATTTAAGGAACAGGGTCAAACCCCCCGGGATGAAATGGATGGCATTTTAATACTCTTTTTGCAGCAAGAAAAGAGCCTTTGATGCTGCCATATTTAATCACAGCATCAAAGGCATATTGTGAACATGATGGGTAAAAACGACATGCAGGCCCAATCAGAGGCGATAGAAGATATTGATATAATCTAATAAGTAATAAAAGCATCCTCTTCATATGCGGACACCCTTAAATATTAAAAATCTGAATTGGTGAATATGCACGAGACTGTTTCGTCATCAGATATCTGTTATTTTCTTGAAAAGCTTATCAAGTTCATCTGGTACCTGTGCGTTTGACAGGTAAGATGCATATTTTCTTGCTATGATATTAATATCCAGATTTCCTGCTATTGTCTCTCTTCTGTTTCGATAGTATTCTCTGATAATCCGTTTGATTCTGTTCCGCTCCACAGCGTTTCCTACCTTTTTTGACACAGTTATCCCTATACGACTGTTTCCAGTCTCGCCATCAAGTACGGCTGCCATAAAATAACGATTCTGTACCATTTTACCCAGTAAGGATAATTTAAGGAATTGAGATCTTTTAAGGATCCGGTCAGTTTTAGGAAACGAATTGTTGCCCAAATTAAATTAACCTTTTTTTGTATTTGCCATGAAAATTCAATCTAAACGCTCATGGCCGGTTTTCGGCCACCCTCAAGCATGAAAACCATGATCTGTTTTCACGGTAAATTTTCATTATCAGGTGTGTCCAGAACACGGATATGCCCTTTTATTTTCATGATTCGGGTTGGCGGCCAGAATACGGATATCTCCGTTCAGATCCTGATTTTAAGGATCATGCGGTCAGTTTTTTTCTGCCTTTTGCCCTTCTGCTGTTAACAATACGTCGTCCTCCAACAGTTGACATTCTTTTCAAGAAACCATGTTTTCTTGCCCGTTTCAATCTGCTTGGCTGAAATGTTCTTTTCATAGCTTAAAATCCTTATAAATGAAAATTATAAATAATATCAATAATTACAACAACACATCAACAACACCTCATCAATGCGGTCAACCATAATAAACGCAAAATTTTAATTCATTATCTTGCAGGTGTCAAGATTGATCTCATTTCTGACGCTCTTTTTAAATTCCCTGCCGGAAGGTCCCCTTACTAATCCGTGATTCAGGAAGTCAGCATTCACAGGTTGCCCCTTAAACCGATAGCTTCAGCAACATCTCGCATACCCATGATGGTCTCGGTGACAAGTTCATTTTTTTCAATTCCCATCATCTTTGCCCCTCTTTCAATAATGCTTCTGTCAACACCTGCTGCAAAACGCTTGTCTTTCCATTTTTTATTTACAGATTTTACAGTAAGATCAAGAACGCTTGCCGATGGCCTCATCAATGCGGTACTTGCTATCAATCCGGTAAGTTCATCCACGGCATAGAGAGTTTTTTCCAGAATAGACTCGGGTTCAATATCCGAACATATTCCCCAGCCATGACTGACAACCGCCCTGACGTACTCCCATGGCCACCCATGTGCCTGAAGTATCTCCTTGCTTTTTGAGCAATGCTGGTCGGGATAGAGTTCATAATCAAGATCATGAACAAGACCGATAACCTGCCATTTTTCTCTGTCTTCTCCAAATCTGTCTGCAAAATGTCCCATAACGCCTTCTACTGCAAACGCGTGACGGATAAGGCTGTCGCTTGTATTGTATCGCCTCAACATCTCCAGAGCATCATCTCTTGAGGGTATAAAATAACTTGAAAGGCTACGTGACGCATCATTTTTTTCCAGGGGTATAAATTCATTCATTGACAAGATTTTCTCCTTGATTTTTTTTGCAGACACATTTTCTTAAATGATCTTTATATTGATATTTGCATCTCTTTATGTCAGTAAAGAGAACTTCATACCTGCAATCATGCTTTTAGTCAATGCTGCAAGGAGCTTTATAACTATCAGGCATATTTGCCCATTACAAAAAAAATTAAAACAGCCACATTCAATCAAAACAGCCAAATTCAAAAAGAGGGAAAAATGGAAATTTTCAAAACAGCATCTGATATGAGAGAATGGTCTGATTCCATGCACAGGGCAGGCCAAACCATAAGTTTCGTTCCTACAATGGGCTATCTTCATGACGGCCACCTTTCTCTTATGGAAAAAGGGGCGAGTCTCTGCTCCGCTCTTGTAGTCAGTATTTTTGTAAATCCAACACAATTTGGTGAAAATGAAGACCTTGATGCGTACCCGACAGACATAGAAAGAGATCTCAAACTTATAAAGGCAAAAGGTGCCAGAGCAGTTTTCCTTCCTGACAAAAAAGAGATTTATCCTGAAAATTATCAAACATATATAACGCTTGAACATCTACCCAAGCATCTTTGCGGCCTCTCCAGGCCTGTTCACTTCCGAGGCGTGGCAACTATTGTCAGCAAGCTCTTCAATATTGTACGGCCAGATGCAGCAGTGTTCGGAGCCAAGGATTTCCAGCAGCTTCAAGTGATCCGGCAGTTGAACAGGGATCTCAATTTTGGAATCAACATCATTGGGGCACCGATTGTCAGGGAAAGTGACGGACTTGCCATGAGTTCAAGAAACGCCTACCTTGATCCAGAACAGAGAGATTCTGCACTAAGCCTGTCAAGATCATGTTCACAAGCGGAAAAGATGGTCAAGGCAGGGGAAAAGAGTGCCAACGCCATAAGATCACATATAAAAAGTTTTATTGAGTCTTTTCCGGACACCCGGGTCGATTACATAAGCATATGCGATCCTGACACATTGAATGAAGTTGAGGAGATTGACACAGAAGTGTTGTTTGCACTTGCGGTACAGGTTGGACGAGCAAGACTTATAGACAATATCTTGATAAAGCCATGACAGATACTGTCTTTTAATTAGGGATGTTACGCAGTGGACACGGATCTATGGAGAGATGACAATAACTACCCTGCATCCTTTCATAAAGAGATGTCTTTCAGGCATTTTCTGGATTTTATCAGCATCTGACATGCTGATGACAATAGTATTGTTGCGTTCACTATCCTTTCTCAACCCCTTTATCATGACAGGATTCTTTCCGGCTTTTTTTGCTGTTAATGCGGGGTCAAGAGAGCATATATAGGTGCAAACTCCCCGTTCAGCAGCATATTTACGGCTGATAAACATGGGACCGTATATCTCCTGACCCTGTTCGCTCACAATTACAGGATATAGCACCGGCTTGAATCTGATACTCCTGGCATCAATAATGATTCCCGTATGACTGTCATTATCTCTTGTCATATGGATCATGCCCGTATCCTTGATCCACTGGTTTTCATGGAATGTTTTTCTTCCCTTTTCATCTTCCTGAGATTGAGTATCAGGTTCAAAGAGTTCAATCTCCGGAATTTCCTTTATCTGAGGAGGCAGGACAGATTGAAGGAACTCTCCGTACATGTTTGTTTCAAGCATCATCTCTGTGCTGCCGCCATTATTTTGGCGAGTCTTGACAATATTTGCGTTCATAGCCTTCTTTTTGATCTGTGCAATGACAGTGTGGATGTGGGAGCTCATCTCAGTTTCTGAAGAGGTCGTTGACTGGCTTAGCAAACGATCCTGTTTTGATATTATATATTTGCCTGGCAATCCAATAAATTTGAGAATCTCCACCAAATTATCGTTTGCACTGTTTCTGGCAGCTTCCAGGTTGTATGAAGTTTCGGTGGATTGATTTTTTTTTGCCAGGCTCCTGCCTCTGGCCTGAATTGTGCCTGTTGTCCAGTTAATGCTTCCATAACCCAGATCAACAATACATTCAGCATTACCCTTTACAGGCATGGCATGCAATATATCTTCTGCTTCAATTGGTGATGGTTGTGTAAAAACGCTGAATATTGCCACTATAAAAATGGCTGCAATCAACAGAAGATTGGTATTTTTAAACTTGTCCACTCAATTTTCCCAACAGTCTTGATGGTTTACCAAAAAGTCAGAACCCGGTTTTCAAACAACTAAATCTGTCAAGATAATCACGCACACACTCAAGAGCATCAGACAGAGTCTTGAAATCAGTTGAGACAGAAAGAGTCAATGCGATCTGATCAATGTATCCACGTTCTGCAAGCATCTTGACAGACACAGGGAAATTAAGATCAAACACCCAACTGATCTGCATCAGTTTGAGATCATTAAGCTCTTTTATTGAATCTGTTTTTACATATGTATGGTTCAAGATAGCATCTAAAGCCTGATCTGAACAGCTACAATGATCTTCCAGGCCAAGATTGACTATCTCCTGATTCCGAGGGTCAGGAGATAGATAGTTATTGATCACTACACGCCAGATATCCAACTTGTCCGCATCTCTGAGAAGTTTCATAAAAAAACGCAGCTCACTGTCTTCAATCTGAGGAACCTGTGCCGCATTATGAACAGCAATAGCACCTTTAATCAACTCCTTTTCCCGCTCTGTACAGACATCTATCAACTCATGTTTCTCTATTTCAATAATGGAGAGACACGCATGGTTTACAGATTGTTTGTCCAGAAATGTTCCGTACAGCTCAAATTGTCTGAATCTGCCAAGATCATGAAACAGTGCCATGGCCCGGGCAATCAGAAGCGACTCTAAATCAAGAGAAAACGACTCATTATTTATAGAGATAGCACGTCCACCCGGAACAAGATCAGGGTCGTCCAGTGGGACAGGAAGATCACTCTCATTGACAAGAAGATCTCTCTCATTGGTGGATAAAGCCGGGCGGCATTGAAAAAAAGAGCTGAAAAGCACTTCAATCTCCTGACATACCCGCATGGTATGCTCTTTTTTCAATACAAGGGGAGCAGGATTTGAAGATTTTCCTATATATCTGTCAGCATAATCTGAAAATCTCTGTTCCAGAACTTTTAACTTTTCAGGGGTCATATCATTCTAAAGGAATATCAACTCAGAAGCCGTAATTATACAATGTACTTTTTTTCAATAAAGTCAGAGACTGCTTCAGCGTCATCAAGAGAAAAACAGGGTACATTGGGGCGGCAGTCTGAATCTGTAATAAAAGCTTCAAGATTTTTATCTCCTATAAAAAGAGGTGCGTCATGACCCGCGTCAGTCCTGAAAATTTCCAGCTTCGGGAGGGAAGCATACTTAAATCCTTCCACAATTATAAGATCCATATCTGAAAGGTAGTGTTTTACACTTTCGATAGTAGCATATTCACGGTCAATTGATTCCAACCCTCCTCTACCAACAGCATCGCTTACAGTGAAATTGTTTTGAGCTTGAGAATAATCAGGTTCTTTGTAATCCTTGACCATTGAAAGGGTGCCAGGAGAGATCACAAGTGTGGCCGCAGCCCCGGCATTCTTGTGCCTCCAGCTGTCCTTCCCCTTTTTATCCATCTCAACTCCGCAATGGGCATGCTTGATGACTCCTATACGATATCCTTTTTGTTTGAGTTTAGGTATGAGTTTTTCTAGGAAAGTTGTCTTTCCCGAGCCTGATCGTCCTGCAATAGATATAATATTGGGCTTCATGTATCCTGCTTTACCATGAAAATGTATCCTGATTTTCATGATTCTGGGTAGCCACAAAAAAAAGGCCATGAATGTTTGATTTTGTCTTTAACTTTTTATAATTTATGAAGTTTGCATCAAAGCAAAGCCATAAAACAAAGCGATTCAAGTTGACAGGAAATATAGATAATGTCAAGAATGATGTAAATATGGTGGTGACAAGCAAACTGGCATGACTGTTTGCTTGCTATCCAGAAGGAATTAAAATCAAAAAGAGAGGAAGCAAAGAATGGGTGAACTTCTTTCAACCAAGGAGGTGGCAAAGTATCTGAATATAAATGAAAAAATGGTGTATTCACTTATTTCGGAAAAAGGCCTCCCAGCAACCAAGGTTACAGGAAAATGGCTGTTTCCCATTGATCTTGTCAAACAATGGATTGAAGCAGGCACTGTTAATTATCCTGAACCTGCTGCAAAACTTCCGCCCTATCATGGCATTATATTGATTGCCGGCAGCAATGACCTGCTTCTTGACTCGCTTATATCCCATTTTAACAGCCGGCACAAAGCACATATGGTGCTGTTTGGCATGACAGGAAGCATGGGTGGAATAAGGGCATTAAGACAGAATATGTGCCATATTGCATCAAGTCATCTTGTCGCAGGAGAGTCTGATAAAGATAGTGATTACAACTTTCCGTACATAGAGCAAGAGCTGAGCAGGATGCCGGCAGTGGTAAATTTTTGCAGGCGCCAGCAGGGGATTGCTGTTCAAAAGGGGAATCCGCACGGCATCAACAGCGTAAAGGATTTAGGCAGAACGGGTATAACCATAGTAAATCGGGATCTTGGTACAGGAACCCGTCATCTGTTTGACAAGGAACTCAAAAAAGCTGGAATAAAAGGCAACAACATCAGGGGTTATGATAAAATTAAAGCAAAGCATATGGATATCGGACTTGCGGTACTTGGAGGCAAGGCAGATGCAGGGCCATGCATAAAGCCTGTGGCAGAGAAGCTCAATCTTGACTTCATTGCTCTTTGCTGGGAGAGGTTTGACCTTCTTGTATCCAAAGATCGTTTTTTTGATCAGGGCATTCAGATGTTCCTTGGAATGCTCAAAGAGCCTTTTTTAAAGGAGACAGCAGAAGAGCTTGGGGGCTATGATCTGTCAATATCGGGAAATATGGTCTATCCGGCTGAAGAATTTAAATCGCCTGACTGAAATATGATGACTTCGTAAAAAGTCAGTTTGCCGAAATCTGCATCCAATAAAACAAGAGATTTATCTCACCAAAAAACGCCGATTTCTGACTTTTTACGAGTTCGTCGAATATGGTATATACTGCTTTATGTGAAAGTCTTTTTAGATGCTGTAATTGCTGGGACTTTCATTCTTCGTTGTGCCTGTCAGGGCATGAGCGTTATCTGATTGAGCAGCGGATTACATATGGCTCAACCAGTTCTTTAAGCTCTTCGAGTTCGTCATCAGTGAAAAAAGGGGATTGGTGTGAAGAATGATTGAGTTGTTCAAAAAACTCTGGATTAAGCATACTGGTGTTCTGTGAGCAGTGCTGAAGAACATAGTGAGAAGCACCTTTGGTCATCTTGCCTATTTGAGGCATTATTTCTGGCGTGATAAATGGCCTTACACAGGTGGTTCTGAATTCATGGGCGGGAGACTGTTCGATTATCAATTTTATACTTTTTATAATACGGGAAAACTCAAATGGCTGATCAGCATCACTTGTGTCAACTCCGGCATTGTTTGCAACATGTGTGCAATTCAAATCTCCGGCAAGGTATTGATAGCCATTCTGGTCGCTCTTGATATCCATTGCTACAAAATCCACAAGCTCTCTCCTAAAGAGCTTTTCAAGTACCTCTGGCCTGCTGCCGTTAGTGTCAACCTTGACCTTCAACCCCATGTTTTTCAGCCGGAAACAAAATGCTTCAAGAGCCGGCTGCAAGGTAGGCTCACCCCCTGTGATGGCAACTCCGTCAATCAGCCCCTCTCTTTTTTTCAGAAAGCTAAATACCCCAGACTCATCAATCAGAGAATCTCTCCTGTCGAAAGGCGTCAGAATACAAGGCTGATCAAGCGTTATAAGACCCGGGTTGTGGCAGTAGGGGCACCTGAAGTTACACCCCTGTGTAAATACAAGCGAAGCCACAACCCCGGGAAAGTCTATCAATGTGTTTTTCTGGAATCCTCCAAGTCTGAGACGCATCAATTCACGAGGCGACCTTGAAGGTTTTACGCATGCAGAACTCAATCTGTTTACCATTATTCCACTGCTTTACAGGCCGCAGATAGCCAACAACCCTTGAGTAAACTTCTGTTTCTGCACCACATTGATTGCATACGTCCATTTCACCGGAAATATAACCATGTGAAGGGCAAACACTGAATGTGGGGGTTATTGTAAAATAGGGCAACCGATAGTTCATGGCGACTTTTTTAACCATGTTCTTCACAATCCTGGAATCACACACCTGTTCGCCAAGAAAAAGATGCATGACTGTCCCGCCGGTATATCGTGTCTGAAGCTGATCCTGAAGCTCCAGTGCCTCAAAAAGATCATCAGTATAATTGACAGGAAGGTGAGTTGAGTTTGTGTAAAAAGGATCTCTGCCCTCTTTGTACTCAGCCTCATTTGCACATATGATATCAGGATATTTCTGCTTGTCCATCATTGCAAAGCGGTAGGTTGTACCCTCTCCAGGAGTAGCTTCAAGATTGAAGATTTCACCGGTCTGCTCTTGAATCTTTTCCATATGCCTGCGTATGTGATCCATAACCTTTACTGAAAATTCAAGCCCTTTGGCTGATGCAATCCCCTCACCCATAAAATTTATGCATGCCTCATGCATGCCAAGAATACCAATAGTCGAGAAGTGATTTCTCCAGTAACAGCCTGAATGCTCCTTGATTTTTCTTAAATAGAATTTTGAATAGGGATAAAGATTGCCGGTTGTAAATTTTTCCAGAACCTTTCTTTTTATGACAAGAGAGTCTGCCGCAACCCTTATCAGGTCGTCTAAACGGTTCATGAAATTTTTCTCGCTGTCAGCAAGATAACCCAAACGGGGCATATTGATTGTTACCACTCCAATGGATCCGGTAAGCGGATTTGCACCGAACAATCCCCCACCTCTTTTTTGAAGCTCTCTGTTATCCAGTCTGAGTCGGCAGCACATGGAGCGTGCATCATCAGGAGACATCCCTGAATTTATAAAGTTGGAAAAATAGGGAATGCCGTATTTTCCGGTCATCTTCCAGATACTCTCAAGATTGGGGTTATCCCAGTTAAAATCCTCTGTGATGTTATAGGTAGGTATGGGGAATGTAAATACACGTCCTTTTGCATCGCCTTCCATCATAACTTCTGCAAATGCCCTGTTTATTGTATCCATCTCCACCTGAAAGGAGCCGTAGGTCTCTTCACGGTACTCACCGCCGATAATAACAGGTGAATCTTTTAGAATAGAGGGGACATTAAGATCCATGGTGATATTGGTAAACGGTGTTTGAAAACCCACTCTGGTAGGGATATTGATATTAAATACAAACTCCTGTAGTGCCTGTTTAACCTCTTTGTAGCCAAGGCGGTCTTCCCTGACAAATGGTGCAAGAAGAGTATCAAAATTTGACATTGCCTGGGCTCCGGCAGCCTCACCTTGAAGCGTATAAAAGAAATTCACCATCTGCCCCAGTGCTGTTCTGAAATGGCGGGGAGGAGAGCTTTCAACCTTTCCTGCCACACCTTTGAACCCCTCCATCAGAAGATCCTGAAGATCCCAGCCCACACAATACACAGACAGAAGGCTTAGATCATGAATATGCAGATTGCCTCTGTTATGGGCGTCTCTAACCTCAGGAGGATAAATGCAGTTTAGCCAGTATTCGGCGGTTATATCCGATGAGATGTAATTATTAAGACCCTGAAGAGAGTAACTCATATTACTGTTCTCTTTAACTTTCCAGTCCATCTTCCTGATATAACTGTCCATCAACTCCACATGTTCGCGGATGGTAATCTTCCGGATCTGGTTATGCTGTTCACGGTAAATGATGTATGCCTTGGCGGTTTTGTAAAAGGGAGAATCCAGAAGAACACGCTCCACAATATCTTGTATCTCTTCCACGTCAGGACAAATGCCAAGCCGCAAATCCCTGGCAAGAGTCATCACCTTCAGAGTCAGTTTTTTTGCCTCCCGCTCATCAAATTCTCCGCTTGCCTTACCTGCCTTGGCTATTGCGTCGGTGATTTTGGATGAATCAAAGTCAGCAACCCGTCCATCCCGTTTTTTTATCTTTTCAAACATTCATATACCCCTTGAAATAGATCCACTATTAGACTATTTATATCTATTCATTATTTGTTGTTTTACTAAATTTTATTTATGATTATAAACCATTTTTAAGGTGGCACACCGGTTGGCACAACAATGAAAGGTTGAAACGAGAATAATCAATATATAGATTGATGTCAAGCCAAAATTCGATATATTGTGTCAAAATCATAAAATTGTCGTGAAACAGAGTCCTCAAAAAACGTGAAAACAAAGGAAATTATAGAGAATATGGAACTTGACAAGAGCCCTTTTTTCAGAAGAATAATAACTCCATGGTACGACTCTGACCCTGCGTGCTGGATATTAATTTCATGGGCACTTTTTGTGTTTGTTTTTGCTTTGACAGGGCTTGGAATTGCCATATCAACACCTCTGTTTGACAGATATGTATGGTTTCCTTTCATGCTTGCCAGCCTGACACTTGTCCTTATAATCAGCGTTGCGTGTCGAATGATTCAACGCCACATCAAGGGGTAATAGCATAGCAAAAACTGCAAATATATTGCAATCAAGCCTTAAATAGAAAGGTAGCATATATTTCATGCGAAGCAAAAAATAACAGGCTCAGGTGATTAAAATCTCCATAAGATGATGTATGATTTTTGCCGTTACCCCCCATACGACAACATCTTCATATGGATATGTAAGCTCATAGATATCTGGTAATCTGTGTGCAAAATTCTTGTCTTTATGTATCTTCATGAAATGGCTGAGAGGTATCCTGAAAACCTTTGAAATCTCAGCCCTGTCAAATGCTATATCTCCAATTTTCTTCCATATTCCAATAAATGCTTCGATATCCTTGTTATTAATAGTTTGAAAATGACCTATCGATCCGATTAGATCCACATCTTCCGGAGGTATATTCACCTCTTCTCTTAGCTCTCTTAAAGCAGTATCTTGACGGGTTAAGTCCTCAGGCTCACAATTTCCTCCCGGGAATGCCATCTGGTTTCTCCATGGATATCCTTTGATATCTGCCTTCTGGATTAAAATAAGTCTTGTCTCCTTTTCCGGAGTGAACAGAGCCATCACGCTTGTAGGTTGAAACGAATTTGTAACCGGAGTTTGCGGATGTTGCCTTTCCCTGACAACCTTTGTCAGAAAATCGTGGCAACGGGCGTGTGTTAAAAGCATATCTTTTGTTCTCCATATTTTATTAGAAAGTCTCTATAACTGATTGGTAGTGGTCAAAAGAGTTGATAGTATATCCATGGAACATTAAAGACAGCCTTTTGCATGTCCATATCAACTACTTTAACCCACTACCAACTGATTTATATAAAAAGACTTTCATGCATCGTTGTGACGCGTAAACAATCATGGTGGTTTATGTGAAAGTATTTTTAGATATTAGATAACCGCCTTGAAACTTGCACAATAAACTTCTTGACTAAAAAAAAAACATGCAAGTATAGTAGCCAAGCCTTTTATTTTTACCATTGAAATACACAGTCATTTAAGTAGATAAGCATAGTAAAAAAATAAAAAACGTACTGCTTTTTAGAAACCTAAGATACCCCAATCTTCCATGACCGGATATCCCTTTCCCCTAAATTACAAAAATAAGAGTGGATTTTCACGGTATAAATATATAAAGATATTTTTAAAATCAGGAATAAAATTCCATGTTTGGCTATATAAAAAAAAAAATAGCGGCAAAACATGCATTAGAAATTTTCTCTGTAGTTACTATTACAAACATAAACTCCACTATCTATTTAT
>JADFYT010000319.1 GCA_015232935.1 Desulfamplus sp. | reverse complement strand
TTCAAGATTCCATACAGATTCAAATATTTGTGGAACCTGCCATAACGTCAAGCATGTTTCGTTCGGGACAGACCTTGAGACAACATTTGATGAATGGGAAAAAAGTCCATACAATTCAGAAGACCCTGAAAAAAAAGTTACCTGTCAGGGTTGCCATATGTACCAGCGTACCGGAGTCCCGGCCACAGGATCTACAAATCGTCCTGATAATAAAGGCACTGCCGTTGACGACGGGCCGGTCAGGGATCACGTATTTACCCATAACTTTGTGGGAGGCAATGGTTTTATCCCTGGCATGTCGGGCAGTGCCGATAAATCAAAGATGGCTGAAGAGCGGTTGAAAAACGCGGCAACGCTCCTGATTGATGACTCAAGGGTAAAAGAGGGCAAGCTCGATATAACCGTCACAAATTCCGGTGCGGGTCACAAGTTGCCAACAGGCCTGACAGATTTCAGGCAGATGTGGCTTGAAATAACCGTAGTTGACGACAAGGGAGCAGAATTGTTTTCAAGCGGAAAACTTGATCAAAATGGATATGTTCCTGAAAACGCAATCATGTTCAATACGGTTTATGGGGATGGAAAGGGAAATCCTGTTCTGAATATCGCAAAAGCCCGCGAGATCCTCAAGGACAGAAGAATCCTGCCGATGCAGTCTGTAACTCAAGAGATAGACTTTGTGCCAAAAAGCCGGAAAAATTCTGGAAAAAAACTCGAAGAGATAAATGTTCATGCAAGGCTTCTTTACAGAAGTGCGTCCAAGAAGGTGCTGGATCAGGTTGCAGGTAAAGACAAGTTTGTTCTGCCTGTGGTCACAATGGCAGAAGTTGACAAGACAATTGGACTGGCAAGGCTAAAATAACATCAAAAAAATGGAAATGCCTATACCCTTGAATTAAACATTCATGGCTGTTGCGTGGTCACTTTGGAAGCATGAAAACCAGAATGCATTTTCATGGTAAATAAACAGTCGGACTGGCATAAAGCAATATAAAACCAAAACTCTGACAGCAGGAGGCAAAATGTCTTTTTTTCAAGGAATTGCAGGCATGGCACTCTTTGTTCTCATTGCATGGAGCCTGAGCGAACACCGTGGCAAGGTCAAAGTAAAAACTGTCCTTGCAGGCGTGATGATCCAGTTTGTGCTGGCATTTATTCTCCTGAAACTGCCGGTATTCCGTCAGATGTTCATAGCACTCAATGGCGTTGTTCTGGGGCTTGAGGAGGCGTCAAGGGCAGGTACATCAATGGTGTTCGGGTATCTTGGCGGAGGCTCTCTTCCATTTGATGAAAAATTTCCAGGGGCATCCTTTATACTTGCATTTCAGGCACTTCCTTTGGTTCTGCTGATAAGTGCACTCTCTTCCCTTCTTTTTTACTGGAAAATACTTCCCATAGTGGTTCAGGGATTTTCATGGCTGTTAAAAAAAAGCTTTGGTCTTGGAGGTGCTGAAGGTCTTGGAGTTTCTGCAAATATTTTTGCTGGAATGGTGGAGTCTCCTCTTTTTATCCGCCCATATCTTGGCAGCATGACCAGAAGCGAGATCTTTTCATTGATGACATCCGGAATGGCAACCATAGCCGGAACCGTCATGGTGCTTTATGCCACCATACTTGGAAATACCATTCCCGATGTTCTTGGTCATATCCTGGTAGCCTCGATAATAAGCGCTCCGGCAGCCGTCACTGTGGCTAAAATCATGATTCCTGAGACCATGGCGGTCACATCAGGCGACTGCGTTTTGACCGATCCTCCTCTAAGTTCCATGGATGCAGTCACCAAAGGGACTGTTCAAGGTGTATCTCTTTTGATTAACATTATTGCAATGCTTGTCGTGCTTGTGGCACTTGTCCATACTATTGATCTTCTGCTTGGCATTATACCTCAATTCCAGCATCAGCCATTGACTCTGAAAAGGATTTTGGGATGGGTTATGGCTCCTGTTACATGGCTGATGGGCGTTCCCTGGAGCGAAGCCCATATCGCGGGCTCCTTGATGGGAACCAAGACTGTACTCAATGAGTTTCTGGCATATATAGAGCTCAGTAAACTGCCGGAGGGAACTTTGAGTTCTCATGGCCGCCTGATAATGATCTACGCCATGTGTGGTTTTGCAAATCCGGGAAGCCTTGGCATCATGATCGGAGGAATGGGCACAATGGCACCTGACAGAAGAGAGGAGATAACCTCTCTTGGCTTGCGATCTATTCTTGCTGGCACTATCGCAACATGCATGACTGGTGCAGTTGTTGGAATCATATCCTTGCTGTAAACTTAAGTCTATTTCCAGGCAATCGGGCACACGATATAAAAGGGCTGATATTGTCAGGCCCATCTTGGTACCGGAGAAGTTTTTGTTCTATAGATTTTATAGAAGCGTCTTTTGGTCAGACAAATCCTTTGCCAATGGATGTTTGCCTGGTATTGCCAGGATCTGCATTACCGTGAAAATGCATTCTCGTTTTCATGATGAGCCATGATTTTCTTTAGTTCGTTCAACTCTTTTTCCATAATATCAATCAACTCCCCCGCATTTACCAGATTTTTTGTTCTGGCCATCTGTTCAAGCCTTGCCGCTGCTGAAGAAAGCCTTATGGCTGTCAGATTGGCAGCCCCGCCTTTTATTTTGTGTGATTCTTTTGCGATTGTTTCAGTATCGCCATTTTCCAGAGCTTTTCTGATCTGTGCTAACTGATCCTTGACAAGTATCTGCATCCTGCAAAGTTCAGTGTCGAGAAAATTTTTATCTCCGCCAAACTCCTCAAGAGCCTGTTCATAATCTATTGAGGAATCGCTGGTTTCTTCCTGATAATTTTCAACATCCCTGTCAGTTGAAAAGGCACTGTTTTGCTGTGCTGGAACCTGGAGCCATTTATCAACCATTTCAAGAACTTTTTCTCTTTTCAAGGGTTTTGTCAGATAATCATCCATTCCGTTTTGCAGACATTTTTCCTTATATCCCGCAAGAGCATGAGCGGTCATTGCAATAACAGGGATATTTCCTGAATCAGGGGATTCTTGTTTCAAGGCAGATTCAATTTCGCGAATCTCGCTTGTAGCCTGATAACCATCTTTTACCGGCATTTGGATATCCATTAAAATCAGGTCATATTTTTTTTGTCTATACGCATCCACTGCTTCT
>JADFYT010000318.1 GCA_015232935.1 Desulfamplus sp. | reverse complement strand
CAACAACAAAGAGCTTATACAGGCGGCAAAGGATGGCCTTGACAAACACGGATTTGGCGTGGCTTCTGTCAGGTTTATATGCGGAACTCAGGATATCCACAAAGACCTTGAAAAGAGTTTGAGCGAATTTCTGAAGACAGAGGATACTATTTTATACTCATCATGCTTTGATGCAAATGGCGGACTCTTTGAGACTCTTTTTCAGGAGGAGGATGCAATTATCAGTGATGCCCTTAACCATGCAAGCATCATTGACGGGGTGAGACTTTCAAAGGCAAAGCGATTTCGTTATAAAAACAATGACATGGATGACCTTGAAACCCGGTTAAAGGCAGCCCGGGCTTGCAGATTCAAGGTTATTGCCACGGACGGAGTGTTTTCTATGGACGGCATTATAGCCAATCTCAAGGGGATATGCGACCTTGCAGACAGATATGATGCCCTTGTGATGGTTGATGATTCGCATGCAGTGGGATTTATAGGAGACAACGGGGGCGGAACTCCTGAATACTGCGGGGTTCAAGATCGCGTAGATCTCATAACCGGAACACTTGGCAAGGCTCTTGGCGGAGCATCAGGCGGTTATACCAGCGGAAAAAAACAGATCGTGGAGTGGCTGCGGCAGAGATCACGCCCATATCTTTTTTCCAACTCTCTTGCCCCTTCCATTGCCGCGGCTTCTATCAAAGTGATTGAAATGCTTAAAGGTGGCGACAGTCTCAGGCTAAAACTCAAAGAGAACAGCCGCTATTTCAGAACCGAGATGACAAAACTTGGATTTACTCTGGTTCAAGGAGACCACCCTATCATACCGGTAATGCTTGGAGATGCTGTTCTTGCGGGCAATATGGCAAAACTCATGCTCAAAGAGGGAATTTACGTTGTAGGGTTCTCGTTTCCCGTAGTTCCAAAAGGTCAGGCACGCATACGCACCCAGATGTCAGCAGCCCATGAAAAAAGACATATTGACAAGGCTGTCGCGGCTTTTGAGAAAACCGGAAAGGAGCTGGGCGTGATATGATGAGCAAGTTATTTAAAACCGGTTCCTAAATAATTACAGGAGAACAGCATGGAACACGATACTGACAAAAAACCAGAAGAGCTTGCGGACAGCAGCCTGTCCGGTGCGTTTATAAACTCCCTTAAACGCAACAACAGAGAAATCAGGGATGACCGTGCTACGGCTATTGCTGAAGACACGGAACTTGTTTATAAAAGAAAAATTGAGGATCTTAAAATAAAACTCAAGAAAATGAAAAGAGAGCAGGAGTATATGCTTGATTTATCGCCGACTACAACCCAGAGTCTTATTTTGGCAAGTGACTTTAATTGCCAGGAGTATGTTGACAAGGATATTGATCTGGGCATAAAGATCAGGAACACGGAGATCACTCTTGAAATTGCCCTGCAACGCTATAACTATCTGTTCAAAGGAGAATAAATCATGGGAATGGGAGCATACTCACTCAGCAGCAGAGCCACAAGATCACAGGCGATGGGCTACGATACAAAATCTGTTCATGAAATTTTTTCTCAAAGATCCATTAATAATGCCATGAACCCTTACGGTGTCAGGCTCAGAGAGTCAAGAGATTCAAAAGAGCATCCTGATTCTGTTTCAATCATACTGGCCCTGGATGTAACAGGATCAATGGGCTCTATCCCTCACCATCTGGTAAAGGAAGGGCTTCCAAAAATCATGGGAAATATTATCCAGAGCGGTACCAGAGACCCTCAACTGCTCTTCCTTGCTATTGGAGACCATGAGTGCGATCAAAGCCCGCTGCAGGTTGGGCAGTTTGAATCCAATGACGAGTTGCTGGACAAATGGCTGACCGATGTCTATCTTGAAGGCGGCGGCGGCGGAAATACAGGAGAGAGTTACCTGCTTGCATGGTATTTTGCCGCCTTTCACACATCTATTGACTGTTTTGAAAAAAGAAAGAAAAAAGGCTTTCTCTTTACTATTGGCGATGAACCAACCTTGCCGGACATCCCTGCCAGAGCACTTAAAAACATCATGGGTGATGGGCAGTATGAAACTTGTCATGCGGCTACCCTGCTTGATAAGGCAAGAGAGTCCTACCATGTTTTCCATCTCCATATCAGACAGACATACGCAGGAAGTGTGCAAGAGACAATAGATGGCTGGAAACAGCTTATGGGAGACCATCTCATTATTCTTGACAGACATGAAAAGGTGTCAAGAATCATCCCTGAAATTGTAGCCAGAACTGTGCGAAATACTTCAGGAGCAGACTCTTCAGGAGCAACGATTTCAGATTCTGGCAAACCTGAAACCAAGATTATTTTATAAAAGCGGTGCATGAAAGGCTGTCTTGAAATGAGCCACAAGGTCGTAATCGGAGCAGGTTTTGGCGATGAGGGAAAGGGGCTTTTCACGGATTACCTCTGTCGCCAGGCCTCAAACCCGCTGGTCATCCGTTTTTCAGGGGGGCAACAGGCTGGCCATACTGTTGTGGCCAATGGTATTAGGCATGTATTTTCCAACTTTGGTGCCGGCACGTTACAGGGCGTTCCAAGCTATTTTTCAAAATTCTGCACTGTTGATCCGGTTGGAATAGTAAATGAGCTTGAAGCTCTCCTTGCGAAAGGAGTCAAGCCTCAGTTGCGTATTGACGCCAAATGCCCGGTAACTACCCCGTATGATATCCTTTACAACCAGAAAAATCATCTGCACGGCACTTGTGGTGTTGGAGTGGGGGACACCATAAACAGAGAAGAGCACCATTATTCATTAACGTTTGAAGACCTGTTTTTCCCATGGATTTTTGAAACACGCCTTGATTTGATAAAACAGTTTTATAATGGCCATACAGACGTTGTTCTGGATGATTTTCTGGAGTGCTGTGATGTTATCATTAACTCTGACCTGATTAAAAAAAGCTACGGTTTGCCAACCGGTAAATACAGCGATTATATTTATGAGGGTTCCCAGGGGCTGCTGCTTGATCAACATTATGGTTTTTTTCCGCATGTTGCACGTTCCAGCACAGGAACTTTGAATGCATCCATCCTGTCTGGAAACAACAGGCTTGATATTTACCTGATCACAAGGGCATATCAGACACGGCATGGCAAAGGCCCCATGTCAAATGAATCCCTGCCACACAATATAAGTGTA
>JADFYT010000317.1 GCA_015232935.1 Desulfamplus sp. | reverse complement strand
CGAAACAAATCTTTCCTGTATCCCGAAACAAACCTTTCCCGTATTCTGAAACACAACCTTTCCCGTATTCTGAAACACAACCTTTCACATATCCTGAAACACAATCTTTCCCGTTTCACTAAGCACCTTGTTCATCAATCAAACTTATCCCCTCCATCAGAAGCTTCATGAAATGCCCCATTGGCGGCTTGTTTCTATCCCTTGGAGGAAGGGCTGATGTGTAGGTGAATCTGCCGCTTGTTTCTGTCAGGATTTTAAAGAAAGCCTCTTTGTCAACCTCCTTGCTATACTGCGCACTGACGATCTCTCCGTCATGAAATGATATGGTGGCGTTGCCATGTGGAAACCTGAATGAGAGCATGCCGGTTTTTTGCCCCATATTGAGCATCTGCAGAAGTTCCGTGATATTTGTTTCAGCTATAGAGCCGGTAAGACCTGACTTTAGGTGTTCGGCATTTGCCATATCAGCTTTTTTGATCCTGTTGGAGAGTCGCTTGCTCAAAAGCCTTGCAAAGTACATCTGAAGTGCCGGATAGGTTCTTAGCATATTTATGAACTCTTTGCCGTTAAGATACAGGATTCTTGCGGTTTCCAGAACCTTGATTGTTGCATTTACAGGGTCTCCGCTTATCAGGCTCATCTCTCCAAACACATCCTGGCTTGTCATTGTATCCAGTACCGTTCCCTGATCGTCAATCACCTCCACCTTTCCGGAGACTATAATAAAAAGATTCTGCCCGGGTTCTCCTTTTTTTATCACGATCTCGCCTGGCTGGTATTCACGAAACTTGAGACGCTGGACAATGCTTTTGATGTCATTGTCATCCAGTGCCTGGAACATTGAGTATTCGGCCAGAAGATTTGTCAACTGGTTCATATCTTTTTCAGGTGTTCCGGGAGGCAACTCCTTTTTGTCAGGTTTGGCGGATTCCTCTTCATCTTCTGAACCAGTACGGCTTTTTGCAAACAGCTCACGGATCTCTTTAAGTTCGCTTGCCACAGATGCTATGCTCTGGGCAACCTGGGTCAGAAGCTGGTTTGTCTGAAAAATAAGTTTTGTTGTATCAGGCATTGCTGAAGGAGCACCAGCCGGATCTGGAACAGAAGGTGAACCAGCAGTAGCGGATTGGCTATAAATGGTTGATCCTGCGACAGACGTTGCCAAAGACTCGAGAAGAGAGGCAGGAACAGGCTCTGGAAGAGCCGATACTACAGATTCTGGAAGCTCGATATCCGGAAGGCTCTCTCTTGTCTTGTTTTTTGTTCCCGTGCTGGTGGTATCACTGGCAGCCACAGGTGTGAGACTGTCAGGATCAGGGATGTTGTCAGAAGGAGCGGGTAAGGGCAGTTCACCGGAATCAAGGTTGTCCTCAATGGTCCGGGATGGCATTTTTTCAGGAAGTTTGCGTTGGGCGACAGATTCAGATGGTTTTGCCATGAGAGGATCTGGTTCAATGTCAGATTCCGACAAGGATGATTGTGGCGATTTTGTCTTTTTTACCCCTGTTCTAAGAGTTCTTGTAAAAAAATTGAGGCATTTTTCCCAGAATGTGTCCAGGTCAAATGTAACCACTCCCTCTTTCTCTTTTTTTATCAGGTTCTGGGCAATATTTTTAATGCTTTTGGATGCTGATGTGTTGGGGTAGAGCATTATAAATGGTTTTTGCCGGGAAACTGCCGATACTACATTTTGATCCCTGCCGATCACACCAACCGGTATCAGCTTTAACCCCAGATATTTTGTTGTAGTTGCCATGAATTTGCCCAGTGCGTTTTTTGCACTCTGCAATCCAGGCGATTGATTTATAACAACCATGACAGAGTTCTTAAAACCGTTCAGGGTAAGGATTTTAAGAAGAGAGTAGGCATCGGTAAGAGATGTGGGATCAGGAGTGATGACCACCATAAGCTCTGATGAAGCAAGACAAAAAGAGATGACATCTCTGGAAATTCCGGCAGCAGTATCAATTATAAAATAGTCATAGGCATCAAGTTTGGAAAACTCTCCTATCAGGTTGACAATCTGTTCCGGGCTCAGATTTGCCATCTCTTCAACCCCTGAACTTCCGGGGATGATATCCATTCCATTATATTCCTGGATAAGAATTTCCTTTATATCTTTGTTGTGCAGTATTACATCCTGAAGATTGAACTCAGGGTAGATCTTGAAGAGGATATTTACATTCGCAAGGCCCAGATCAGCATCAAAAAGGCAGGTGTTGTATCCAAGATCAGCCAGATGCAGGGCAAGGTTGGCACTGATATTGGTTTTTCCAACTCCGCCCTTGCCGCTTGTTACGGTGATAATTCTTGTCATTATATTTTATTCCTGCTCAAGTTGATTGGCTCTTATAGTATTTATTTTTACAGGTTTGTTTTATGGATTAAAAATGATGTCTAAAATCTATAAAAAGTATTCATCTGATTGTCAATTAGTTTTGATATTGTTAATCGGTTTTGATATTGTCATTCACAGCATGAGCGTTGCCCAAAAAATGATCAGGCAGTGATCTTTTAGTTTAAACCATTTGCTTGATTTAGTTATAGCAAAAATTATAATTTATCATGAAATGTATTTTAATTTTCATGGCTATGTCCCCAAAAGGTTAATATGCAAATTATATCAATCATCCTGGCAGTCTCGTTTGTAATTATTGCAGTTCTTCATATTTTTTGGGCATTGGGTTTTAAATTTGATATTAGAAATATGATCCCTGTTGTAAACGGTGAACCTGTCTTTACACCCGGCCCTGTTGGCACCTTTATTGTCGCGATTGTTCTGTTTGGTTTTGCCGGTGTTTCTCTGGCTCTGGGCTATCCGACCAAAGTGCCTATCAATTATTTACCATTCTTGAAACCGGCAGGCATTGCAATAGGAGTCATACTTCTTGTAAGGGCCGTTGGTGACTTTAAATATGCTGGCTTTTTTAAAAGAATTAAGGACAGTAATTTCGCAAAATATGACTACTGGTTGTACTCTCCATTTTGTTTAATAAGTGGCGGGACACTTTTATACTTGTCTATGAATTTGACATAACAAGCCTTCAGTTTAAAATAAACCCGTTGGAGCTATTTAATGAATAATAAATTTCATAAAGTCAAATATATTGATCTATTTGCTGGAACAGGTGGTTTTCATCAAGCAATGA
>JADFYT010000316.1 GCA_015232935.1 Desulfamplus sp. | reverse complement strand
TACGGCCGTGAGAGTTTGCCGTGAAAATACATATACGATTTTCATGTCTGGGGGTGCCCCATACATTGGGGTATTACGGTCTAATCAAGATTTACCGTGAAAATGACTATCATTTTTATATTTGGGGGTGATTGATACATGTCAATCATGCCCGTTTAGGAGAAAAATAATGAAGTGTAAAGAGCTAAAAATACCCTACGTTATCTTTGTGTTACTGCTGGTTTTCCTTTCAGGATGTGCGCCGCATCAATTCAAAACAGATCTGTTCTCCTCATCTGAGCATGAATCCCAGGTTGGTCCCACAGCTCTTGCATGGGATGGTAAAAACTTGATCATGGGAACGACAAACCAGATTGTATTTGCCCGTAATATTGTCACAGAACCTTTCTATGGTTTTTCCAAAAAAGATACCATGCTAAATGGTGGTGCTTACAGTTCAGGAAGATTTCCTGGTCCCCAACAGATGGATCTGGATATTTGCGGCATGGCATGGGAAGGCGAGTGTTGTGGCGAAGGTTTTCTGTGGATAGCGGACGCAAAAAACGACATGATTATAAAAATGAAACCAGACCTCAAGCTGGTCTCCCAGTTCAAGTCTCCAGTTCCTGCCCCCAACGGTATTGCGTTTGACGGCAAATCTCTCTGGATAGTATCCAAATACAGCTTCAAGATTGTCAAGTTCAATCCTGACATGCAAGCCATTGAAAATATATATTACTCTCCAATTCAACGCCCTACGGGACTAACTTGGGACTGTAACGGTTATATCTGGGTAATTGGAATTGATGACTGTCGTACAAGCGAAAAAAGATGCTATAAACCCCGTCTCCTGAGCATTGATGTCAACAGCGGCAAAATCACTCACGAGGCAAAACTTCCGGAAGCGGTTACCAGGCCAACCTCGGTTGCTCTGGCTGAAAAACATTTCTGGGTTGGAGATTACAACCTGAACAGAGTCTTTAAGATTCCTTTTGATGAGAAGGAGTTCATTAAAATGGATCTCAAGCCTGACACTGTGAATCTTGGCAAGAAACCCAGCCATGTTTCAATAAAGCCGGTTCAGGAAGTAGAAGCTGGCAGCAGATAATCATGATGAGATATGGAAGATCAGGACAGATATAAAACGTTAAAAAAAACAAGGAGCAGATCATGTTCGTTAATAGACCGTATCGAATAATAAATAAAAGGAGTTTTTTTCGTCCCATTCCCGGCATGGTAGTTCTGGTTATATTTTCCTTGGTTTTTATGACGATTCAGCTCTTTTGCAGCCAATTGTCATTTGCTCAACAGGAGGCCGTCTCTGAGAAAAATAACTTGTCAGGAGAGAATACAGCCGTCCCTCAAAATAAAAATATTCCGGTAAGGCAGAGAACTTCTGCAACCAATGTCAGTCCTGCAGATGAGAAGCGGGTACCTTTGTCTGAATACAAGAGTGTTTATAATGTAAAGAAGTATGATACTTTATGGGATATTTCTGGCAAGGCCCTCAAATCTCCTGAAAGATGGCCAGCACTATGGGGCAGAAATCCTCAGATACGCAATCCTCACTGGATATATCCCGGAGATACTATATATCTTGATCAACGTGACATGCCATCAGGTAGTAAACAATCTGTCTCACTGCCCCCTGTTGAAAGAGTTGAGGTCAATCCGCCCTATTACTATTTTTATCCACTTATGGACAGCGTCGGATATATAAAAGAGAGAGCCGTGACCCCTGTTGGCAAAATACTGTCATGTATGCCCAGACACCAGAAAGAGATAGATCAGGGCAATGGTGTCTATCTTGTTATGAGTAACGAATCTGATCTTATGGTGGGAGATCAGTTCCAGATTCTCAGGACTTTTTATATCAGGGATAAAAATTTTCCATCTTCTCTTCTTGTACACCATTATATTACCGGAATTGTGGAGATAACCAGATTAAAAGCCGAGCCTTGTGAATGCCATGAGCAGGTATCCCAGGTGGAGGGCAAGATTGTTACAGCTTACCGTACAATTTTTTCCGATGACATTCTGGTACCCTATAATTCTGTGGATTCCAAAATTCTTGTCAGGCAATCCAAAGAACAGGTGAAAGCCAGAATCCTCTTTCCGGAAGACCATAAAAATACAATTGCGGAAAATTCGGTTGTTTTTATTAATAAAGGTAAAAATGACGGACTTCAGACCGGTCAGTTCTATGATATTTTCAATCAACCCAGAGGGGAGCTTGTTGATCCAGACAAGTTTGTTGAAAAGACAGAACATATAGGTTCTATTGTAGTGCTGCGTCTGGAGGATCAAACCTCTGCGGCACTCATAACTTACGCATATAAAGATATTGTGCCAGGAGATATTGTAGTTTCTCCTGATTCAGAAAAAGCCTTCAGCAACATTCCTCTTATGGGGCAATATAAATGATCTTCAGCTTTTGGAAACCCACACGTATCTTTAAGTATCAAAAAGCTACTTGCGGGCATTTAAAATAACTGTTTTAGTATAATTATATTGACACTTAACCTGTGATATGTTTTTTTGTGCCGGTCAGGTCAGAATATGTTTTTTAGAAGTACTGGATTAATTCAACTATAGTGTTCCAGATAATTAGACTGGTGGAAATGCTGCATGAAACTTGCGGACAAAGTGTTTCCCGCCAAAAGACTTTATTTGAGAGTCTTTTTAGATAAATGTAACTATAAGAATTTCATTTTTAGTTGTGCCCATCAGGGCATGGCCGTTTTCTGGAAACCTATATAACAAATTAAGGTTATCATGGAATCAGACAGGTCTAAACTTTCTGATTCTGCTTTGGTACTTTGTATTATTTAACCATGAAATGAGGTAAAATTCATTGAACCCATCATTTAATGCTCTTAACTCACCCTCCACTAACAATACAGTAGTTATCATCCGTTATCCAATAATCACATTTCTGTTTGCAATCTCTTTTTTATTCCTCTCAATTATTGCCATTCCTCCTGAAACAGCATTTGCAAGTGTTAAAAAAAACAAGATAGTAACCAAATCTTCCGTGAAGAGCACAACCAGAAAGACTGACGCAAACGGTCATTCCGATATGTTTCTGTATTTCACAAAAAAAACCGGCAATAAAGTTGAAAATTACAATGAATATATTGATGTGGTTAAAAAAAATGAAACTGTTGTAG
>JADFYT010000315.1 GCA_015232935.1 Desulfamplus sp. | reverse complement strand
TTTCCTTGTTCCTGTTTCAGTAACCATTCTGTTTTTTATGGTCACGCCTGCATTGATTCCTCTGACGCTTAATGCCCGGGAGACCGCTGAAAATCCAACCATCCGCTCCTTTAAATCTACAGAATCCCCTGAAAATCCGGCCACCCAAGCCATTACATCAACAAGCGAACCTTATTCCCCAACGTCCCAAACCATTGAATCAGCAAGCGAGCTTGACTATCCTCCGTTTGCCGTTGTGCGACCTGACGGCTCTGCTGACGGTTTTTCCGTTGAGCTTCTTAAAGCTGTCACAAAAGCTGTTGGCATGGATGTCAATATCAGGGTCGGGCCGTGGCATGAGATCAAACAGAGCCTTGCTGATGGCAACCTTGACGTGCTCCCATTGGTTGCCTGGTCGCAGGAAAGGGAGAAGCTCTATGATTTTTCAGCACCTTATCTCAGGATGAGCAAGATTTCTGTTTTTGTGAGAAAAGGAGAGACTTCAATCCGTGGCTATGCTGATCTCAAAGGCAAAGATGTGCTGGTGATGAGGGGAGATACTGCCCATGAATACGCAGTTGATATCGAGCTTTCTGACAAATTGATATTGACTGAAACCTTTGAAGATGCGCTCAAGAGACTTTCAAAAGGCGAGCATGACGCTGTTATTGTTCAGCAGTTAGTGGGGCTTCAGCTTATAAAAAAACTTGGCATATCAAACATTGTCAACCTAAAGGCTTTTGAGGAGACCAACCTCAAGCCCGCCAGCAAGAATTTTGCCGGTTTTGAACAAAAATTCTGCTTTGCGGTAAGGCAGGGAGACATTGTCTTGCTGGGGCTTCTTAACGAAGGGCTTGCCATTGTCTTTGCGGACGGAACATATCAAAATCTTTACAATAAATGGTTTGCTCCTCTGCTTCCACAAACACCCGTTCCTGTTACAACTATTATAAAATACATGTTGTTTATTCTTGTGCCTCTTACTCTTGTGATTGCAATCGCAGGGATCTGGTTTCTGAGAAGGGAAATTGCAAACAAGAGTATTATGCTTGAACAGGAGATGCAATCACGCCAACATGCGGACACACAATATTTTCAACTGTTTGACAAAATGCTTGATGGATTTGCCTTGCATGAAATTATATGTGATGCAAAGGGCAATCCTGTTGATTACCGTTTTCTTGCCGTCAATCCCGCGTTTGAGAAGATTACCGGACTACGATCAGCCGACATCACTGGCAAAAGGGTTCTTGAAGTACTGCCCGACACAGAACCTTACTGGATCGATATATATGGAAAGGTTGCCCTGAGAGGTAAAAGCATAACGTTTGAAAACTATGCCCGGGAGCTCAAGCGACACTTTGCGGTCTCTTCCTATCAGACTGAATATATGCGTTTTGCCTGTATTCTTCAGGATATAACAGATAAAAAAAACTCTATGGAAAAAGAGGAAAAACTGACAAAACAGCTCCATCAGGCACAGAAGCTGGAGGCCATAGGCACACTGGCAGGAGGCATTTCCCACGATTTTAACAATATTCTATCTCCCATACTTGGCCATACAGAGATACTTCTTGACGAGATCCCCCAAAACAGCCAGCTTCGTGACAGCCTCATCGAGATCAACAGGGCGGCCTTAAGGGCAAGAGAACTTGTAAAACAGATACTTACATTCTCCAGACAGGGCGACACCGATATCAAGCTCATGAAAATACAGCCTGTTATAAAGGAGGCTCTGAAACTGGTTCGCTCAAGCATTCCCGCTACCATTGATATCAGACAGAATATCGTCAGTGACTGTGGGGCGGTTATGGCCAATCCCATCCAGATACATCAGATTGTCATGAATCTTGTCACCAACTCCTATCACGCCATGGAAGAGACAGGAGGAGATTTGTCAGTAAGCCTTGATGAAATAGAACTTGGCGAGCACGACCCTTTGGTCAACATTGACATGCCTCCCGGAACATACGCACTCCTTTCTGTTTCAGATACAGGTAAAGGGATGAGTCCTGATGTAATTGCAAAGGCATTTGACCCCTTTTTCACAACCAAGGCAAAGGGCAAAGGCACGGGACTTGGACTTTCAGTTGTACACGGCATTGTAAAAAGCATGAATGGGGCCATCAATGTTTACAGTGAAGCAGACAAAGGCACAAGGTTCAATATCTATCTTCCGGTGCTTAAAAAATCTTTTAAAGAGGATCTTTCCAGAATGAATGAACCGCTGCCAAAAGGGACGGGACGCATTCTGCTTGTTGATGATGAGGAGTCAATCGCGGAAATGGAAAAAAGGATACTCGAACGTATTGGTTACGAGGTTGTCTCAAGGGTCAGCAGTATCGAAGCCCTGGAAGCTTTCCGTTCAGGTCCTGATAAATTTGATCTTGTTATCACGGATATGGCCATGCCCAAGATGTCAGGAGACAAATTAGCCGCGGAGCTGATAAAGATACGCCATGATATCCCCATATTGCTATGCACAGGGTTCAGCTATGACATCGCACAGGAGAATTTAGATGCCTTGGGAATACGGGGAATTCTCAGAAAACCTGTCATTATGAAGGATCTTGCCAAAAAAATAAGGGAAGTAATAGAGAAAAAATTACCATAAGCAACATAGGCGGTTTGGCTGCGATTAATGTCTGACTGAAATTCCCGAGTCAGAACATAAGCAGTTTGGCTGCAATTAATATCTGACTGAAATTTCTGAACAAGTAACTAAATAACCGGTTAACAACCAACCAGACAAACAGGCAAAATGACAATTTTCTTTTCTATCTTACAATCCGTAGGAGTGCTTATCGGGCTTGGACTTCTTGGATTCTATATTATTGCAAGACGGATGATGCCGGGTAATGTTTTGGGGTTTCTTTCGCCAATTGTTCTTGAGATAGCTCTTCCAAGCCTGATATTTGTGAGTATTGTCCAGAATTTCACATTGGAAAAGTTTCCTGACTGGTGGACAGTTCCTCTGTGGTGGATCGGCTTTACCTTTGCGGCCATTTTTCTTACAATTGTTTTTTCATTGATATCAAAACCGCAGACCAGAAGAGAGTTTGCCATGAGCCTCTTTTACCAGAACGGAATCTTTTTCCCTCTGGCAATAATCAGCGGACTGTTTGGAAAGGATTCATGACAATCTGATGTATCTGGATGGGATTGGCCATAACCGC